>JAGGRZ010000088.1 GCA_021159335.1 bacterium | reverse complement strand
GGATGGCACAGATGACGGTGGTAATCCTGTTCCCGAGGGAGTTTACATCTACACCATCGAGGTTGCCGGCGAGATTGTTTGCGAAGGGACTATCACAGTCGCCCGATAAAATACCTTAACCTCCGCGGTCTCCGTCCTTCCGCGGTATCCGCGATTACTAATGTGCCTCAGCCCAATTATCGCCCACACCTATATCAACAACGAGCGGCACGCGTAGTTCGACCACCCCTTCCATCTCCTCCTTGACCATGTTGCGAAGTTTTTCGACTTCCTCGCGGGGCACCTCAAACACCAGCTCGTCGTGCACCTGAAGGAGCATTTTGGCAGAGAATTTTTCCTCCCTGAGCCGTTTGTGGATGTTTATCATGGCTTTTTTGATTATGTCGGCAGCGGAGCCCTGAAGAGGAGTATTTATCGCGGCTCGTTTAGCTGCCTCGCGCATCTGGTGGCTTTCGCTCTTTATTTCGGGAATGTATCTTCGCCTGCCCATTATCGTTTCAACATAGCCGTTCTCCTCGGCAAACTTTATCGTCTTTTCAACGAACTCTTTAACCTTGGGGTAGCGCTCGAAGTAACTATTGATGAATGCTGCGGCTTCCTCGTGCGTTATTCGAAGCTGCTGTGAGAGACCGTGCGGACTCATGCCGTACATTATCCCGAAGTTAACTGTTTTTGCCGCTCTACGAAGGTCTGGGGTTATGTCCTCCATGGGCAGCCCTGTTATGAGCGAGGCAGTATATGAGTGTATGTCAAACCCTTTTTTGAATGCCTCAATAAGCGTTGGGTCCTCCGAGAAATGCGCCATAAGTCTTAGCTCGATTTGTGAATAATCCGCTGACATCATAAGCCACCCTTCTTTTGGCACGAAGCACGAGCGTATCCTTTGACCCAATTCGCCGCGCGCAGGAATGTTTTGCAGATTGGGGTCTGAAGAGGAGAGTCGTCCTGTGGCGGTGGCAGTCTGATTGAATGTCGTATGAATCCGTCCGGTATTCGGGTTAACGAGCTTTGGAAGTGCGTCGATGTATGTGCTCAAAAGCTTCGAAAGCTCCCTGTATTGCATTATTAGCTCCGCGATCTCATAGCCCTCGAGTGCAAGCTCGCTTAAAACCTCAGAGTTGGTCGAATAGCCCGTTTTGGTTTTTTTCTTCGGCGGAAGGCCAAGTTTAACGAATAGAATCTGCGAAAGTTGTTTTGGTGAGTCGAGGTTGAATCGTTCGCCTGCTATGTCAAAAATTTTCTCCATGAGTTCGGCTTGTTTGACCCTTATCTCGTCCCCGAGCTGGGTGAGCTTTTCGACATCAAGCCGTATCCCGGTCATCTCCATGTCCGCAAGCACCCAAACGAGTGGCATCTCAAGGTCGTGAAAAAGGTCCCACAATTTGAGTTCCCTGAGTTTTGGCTCGAGGATTTGCGCAAGTCTTAAGGTTATGTCCACATCCTCGCAGGAGTATTGCGCCGCAACCTTTGGGTCGACTTTGTCGAAACTTACCGCCTTATGCCCCTTGCCCGCTACAGCTTTGTAACTCGTCATCTGGTGTCCCAGATACTTGAGCGCCAGAAAATCCAGTCCATGCTGATACGAGCTTGGTTCAAGAACATATGACGCAACCATAGTGTCGAATATCTCACCGCCAAGCTCAAAACCCGCCCGCCGAAGAACCTTTATGTCATACTTTATGTTTTGTCCTATTTTTCGCTTTTTTGATGTAAGAAGCGGTTGAATCTTTGATTTAACCAATTCCATAGGAACATTGTCGGGATGACCGAACAGACTATCTTTGCTGCTGTGCGCTATAGGTATATAATATCCTGTTGACGGTTTATCAGTAAACGATAATCCCACGAGTTCAGCTCTCATCGGGTCCTCGGACGTCGTCTCTGTGTCCAAAGCAAACTCGTCGCACTTCTCCAGTCGTGAGATAAGCTCGTTGAGAAGCTCTGTGGAGTTTATCAGTTGATACTTTTCGCCGTGGGTTTGCGTATCGGTGTGTTCGGGAAGCAGCTTTTTCATTAGTGTTGCAAGCTCGTATTCCCGCAGAATAGGGATTAGCTTTTCTGGGTCTGGCTCGCTAAGCTTTGCTTTCTCCCAATCGATTTCGATGGGCAAATCGGTCTTTATGGTGGCGAGTTCCTTTGATAGATAAGCGCTTTCTTTGCCCTCCTCAAGTTTTTTCCTTAATGCAGGTTTTATCTTATCAAGATTTTGGTAAATTCCGTCAAGCGAACCGAATTCCTGAAGCAGTTTTACTGCGGTTTTTTCTCCAATCCCTGGCACTCCCGGAATGTTGTCCGACGCGTCCCCCATGAGTGCCAGAAGGTCAACGATTTGTTCAGGTCTAATGCCGAATTTTTCGTGAGCATTCTCGTATGTCCAAAGCTGGTCGGGTTTGTTAGCGCGCCCAGGCGCAAGCATCGATACTCCTGGGCTAACAAGCTGGAGAAAGTCTTTGTCACCGGTATAAATTATAACATCGAAACCTGCTTGCTCAGCCTTTTTGGCAAGTGTCCCCACGACATCGTCTGCCTCAACGCCATCAACCACTACAACCGGTATTCCCAAAGCCTCGTAAGCTTCCTCTATAACTGGAAGCAATTCACTTAGCTCGTCGGGCATCTTGGCACGAGTCGATTTATATTCGGCGAACATTTTATGGCGAAAAGTTGGTTTCCTCGAGTCGAAGGCAGCTATTATGTAGTCGGGTTTTACCTCGCGGATTATTTTGTGAAGTGAGTTCAGCGTGCCGTAAAGCGCGCTTGTATTGACGCCCTTCGAGTTCCTCAGCGGGTTTTTAATCATGCTAAAATGGTTTCTGTAGGCAAGAGCGGTCCCATCTATGAGAACAAGTTTTTTCTTTTTTGCCATCTGTGACCTCCTTTTACCCCTAATACAATTTTAACATAGAAATACGAAAATTGAAAGGTTTTTAGTTGGTCTGCGATAAAATTTCGCTTCTTTTTGGAAAGATTTCTTGACTACTGTTTCGGACACTTTCAAGGAATTTTTCTGACCTGTTAGCAGTGGTTATTTCTTTTCTGCGTTGATCTTACCCCTCAATCTCTATTTCTTGGCGCTTGGAATTTCGCTTCTTATTTTGGGTTTCATAATTCATGGATTATCGCATAAAGAACATAAACAGGCGCATTCCAAAGCAGAAGATATAGAAAAAATAGTAACAACAGGCATATATTCAAAAATAAGGCATCCTGGATATCTTGGGTTAATTCTGATGTATTTCGGCGTAGCTCTCTTATTCCATAATATACTTGCAACTGTTGCGGCCGTTATTTTATCATTCCTTCAAATTTTAATAGCCTTCGCAGAAGAAAGATTTTTGATTAAAAAATTTGGGGAAGAATATGAAGAATATATGGGGCGAGTACCATGGAGATTTATTCCAAAGGTGTTTTGAGGGATAGGCTTTGTCTTATGCCTCCGCTCAAATCCTTATCATTCATTTCCAAATTTTATATATATTAGGAACATCAGATAACAGGCAATGAAGCTCAAAAGAGAACATGAAGAACAAAGAGATAATCTTGATTTTATTATTAATTATATAATTTTTTTATAATTGGAGAAGCGTAGCTTCCCATAAACACTATGTTATACACTGTGCCAAATCTTACTACACTATCATTCATGCCTTTTCAATTTTTAACAAAACATTCTGACTAACCTCAGTAATTGTGGAATTAAGACATCTAAAAAGTCTGAGCAGAATGTTGAGTATTGTTTATTCAATCTTTGAAGTTCCATTTTTAACTTTCCCTTAGGTGCAAACAATAAATAGCAGAAGTGCTGGCAATGATTTTGCTTAATTTGGCCAAATTTTTTCTTTCCCTTCTTCCCCGCGAACTTATTCAGGGAGATTTTCCTCGTCTTGGATTCGTTGCTAACCCAATATTTTTGCGAAAGTGTATAACGGTCTCAGCATATACAACATTACCGAATGGAACTTAGAGGAATCTTTATTTACTCTTTATCCGCTGGGGTTAGTTTTTATAGTGTTTCATTCGCTTTATTTTGCAGATTCCTTTTGGTATGTTTGAATTTTTCAAATTTTATCTTATTAGCCCCTAAACAAAGTCCCATGATAAGCACGAATAAAAGTTTTCACAAAAGTAACCAGCCAGAAGATAAATAAAAGCCAATACAGGGCAAAACCAATGTAATCTATTAGTTTGATTTCAAATAATGATGAGATTGTATGACTTGCGGCTACATATGCTCCAAGAGGAAATGTAAAGGCCCACCAAGACATTGCATAGGGAAGTTTAAGTCTTTTTATGTAATGAATAGTCATTGCAATAGCCATTATAACCCACCATATACCAAATCCCCAGAACAGAAATCCGAATACAAAGAAAGGCTCTTTCACTGCTATAAAAGATGAGTTTTTGGTGAGATTAACCAACGCAACAGTTCCAGCTCCGATAGGTCCAAGGTTTATCCATATTGTTGGGGCGAGAGTATTCGGTAAAGGATGATGAAGAATAAATCGATACATAGCTATAGCCAATAAGGCAAGATATATGAAAAAGCCAGATCCCCACCCAAAATAGTTGAGGAATGTAACAAACTCTCGTGCCATTCTTGAAACATGTGGTATAATTAAACTTCCTGCAATAGGAATCACAATTAACCCGACTGGTGGAATAAACCATGCTGGATTTATGTGGTCGAGTTTAACATGTTCACCTTTGAACATTAAATACGGTGTTAGTATGCCGAAGAATATTGTGGCCAGTGTTCCTATGAACCAGAAGATTTCTCCTATCTCCATGTTTTTGCCGATTACAATGAAATCCGCTGCTAAAACAAGCATACCTATCGCTATCGTAGCATAGAAGTTTGAGAGCACAGGGTGCTCCAAATCATTTAATGCTTCTTTTCTGAATAAAATCCATCTAAGAATCCATGGGATTAATAAAACAAAGAAGAGAATAATGTTAAAGTAAAACAGTATATAAGATATGTTTTTCAGAAAAGGAATATACCGGGAGTAAAATAAACTGGTCATAGCCAGTATTCCTGTTCCCATAACGCTTGCGAACCAGGATGGTGCGAAATTTTTAACAATCTGACATTTGCATTCTATGTCCCTTAACACGATGCTGCCTCCGACATTTATATTCTCTTGGTTCTTTACTTCATTTACTAATCTTTTCTCTAATTTTCTCGCTTCCCTTCATCCAGAAGAATCTCAACTATTTTTAATCGCGTCTTGTCGTATAATGCATTGTTAAGAAAATCTCTCATGTTCCACAATGTGAATGGGTATCAAAATATGAAGTTCGCAATTATGTCAAGAAAAATTCGCAAACATAAAGAGGGATTTTCTCATAATTTCAAAATGGGGCAAATTGAACATAACATGCTCATATCATGACTGTTCAGATATTCTCCCCAACAAGAAATAAACCTTAAACTGTTCGCATGTAACTCCTCTGGACGAAGATTATTATTTGTCTTTGTCCATATGTTTCGCCTCAGATTGAAGATTGTTCAACAAGTTTTTTGTTGTAGAAATTTAATGTGCTAAAGCAAATTTTTAATTGTCGTTTTATTTTATTTCGACCTACCTAATAACCTTTGCCCTTCAAAAACACGCTTTTAAATTTATTCGCCCTCTAACCTAAGAAAAGAAAATTAATAAGTCGTGTCCTCTTTTCCGCTGTTCTTTTTTCCATCAACCCCACCACCAAACAATGAAAAAACCCTCTTGACAGCGGTGGGAAAAATTTTATAATAGAGTTTGACGCGGGGTGGAGCAGTTTGGTAGCTCGCCGGGCTCATAACCCGGAGGTCGAAGGTTCGAATCCTTCCCCCGCCATTTTTAATATTTTGTTTGAAATGGAAAATTCATGCGAAAAGCAGAAATTCTTTATTTATAACCTTGGTTGTCCAAAAAATGAGGTAGATGGTTATCTTTGGAGCAAGTATCTAATCGAGCAGAATCTTGCGCCCTCCGAAAATCCATCCGATGCGGACATACTTTTGGTTAATACATGTGCATTCATCGAAGATGCGAGGCGTGAGTCGGCTGAAGCTATATCACAACTTCTGAGAATTAAGGAAAAATTCCCGTGGAAAAAAGTTTTAATAACCGGTTGCTGGGCGCAGAAGGATGGGGAGAGGCTTCTTGAGATGTTCCCACAGGTGGACGGTATCCTTGGAAACGCCGACATAGGTAGTGCAGCTAAAGCTTTGAGGGAAATCATCGTTAACAGCGGAAAGAAAGTTCACATACCGGAATCTTTTGCCCCTTGGTATCCCAATCTTACGGTTGAGCATAAAGGCTCATACGCTTTTCTTAAAATAGCCGATGGGTGCGACAATTTCTGCAGCTACTGTCTGCTCCCTTACATCAAGGGTAGATACAGAAGCATTCCTGAGGATGTCCTCGTTAAACAGGCTGAGTTTTTCGTAAAAAGCGGAACAAGGGAACTCGTGTTGATAGCCCAGGACACCACAGTTTACGGCAAAGATATTGGTGGTGATATAATCTCGCTTCTTAGAAAATTGAACGACATTGAGGGCGATTTCATAATAAGGTTAATGTATGCTCATCCGCGGGGTGTTGACGAGAAGTTGGTTAGGACCATAGTCGAACTTCCTAAAGTGGTAAACTACCTCGATATACCGCTTCAGCATTACGATAGTCAAGTTCTTTCACGGATGAATCGCGGCTATAATTCCGAATACATAGATCGCTTGATCGAGATGATTTTTAGCATAGCGCCCGACATGACCCTGAGGACTACATTTATCGTTGGATTTCCCGGTGAATTTGACGAGCACTTCGAAAAATTGTACGATTTCGTTACCAAAGGCTATTTTACTCATCTTGGCGTTTTCCAATATTCCCGTGAGGAGAACACTCCTGCATATTCAATGGATGCCCAGGTTCCGCCCGATGTGGCTTCCCTGCGAAAGGAACAGCTGGAAATGGCGCATGATTCTATATCGTGTGAGCGCAATAATGAACTGGTCGGCAAGGTAGTCGATGTCCTTGTAGATTCACCGGCACTTCGCGATGGTTTCGTTATCGGTAGGATGCTTCAGGATGCGCCGCAGGTCGATAGAATCGTGCGAATAAAGGGAGAGCTGAGAGTTGGCGAATGGGCTAAAGTAAGGATTATAAGGTCGTTCTCACACGAATTTCTCGGGGTAGCGGAAGAGTAAAAACTATTGATGCTTGACAGAATAACTTCGTTAGCCGATAATTTATTTAAAGCGCTTTATGTTAGTTAAGGGAGGATGTTTTGTACGCATCGGCAAAATCGGCTGCCGTTCTCGGGGTTGACGCTTACATTGTCGATGTCGAAGTTGACATAGCGCATCGCGTTCCTGCCTTCTATGTTGTTGGCCTTCCTGATAATGCTGTAAAGGAAAGCCGTGAAAGAGTGATGTCTGCCATAAAAAACTCTGGCTATCCGTTTCCTCGAGGGAGAATAACGGTTAATCTTGCCCCAGCCGACATAAGGAAAGAGGGCAGTGCGTTCGACCTTCCCATAGCCATCGCGATTCTCGCCGCCGCAGGTTCCATAGCGGTTGATGGTCTTGGAAAGTTCGTCATAGCAGGCGAACTCGGTCTTGATGGTGCTATATCGAAAATAAGGGGAATACTTCCTATAGCTCTTGCCGCGAAGAAAGAAGGTATTCCTGCTGTTATAGTTCCCAAGGACAACATTAAAGAGGCTTCGATTGTTGGCATTGATGCGTATCCAGTTGAAACGCTCAGGGATGTTGTGGAGATACTTGAGGGTAAAAGCCTTATATCGCCATTCAGGCTTGATATAAAAGATGTTTTCGAGATGGGGCAGCTCAGCAAGTATTATGACTTTTCTGATGTAAGAGGGCAGGAGCATGCCAAGCGGGCACTGGAGATAGCCGCTGCCGGTGCACACAATATACTTATGATAGGGCCGCCAGGAGCGGGCAAAACTATGCTTGCAAGAAGATTCCCGGGGATTCTTCCACCGATGACCCTCGAGGAAGCACTTGAAACCACGAAAATTCACTCAGTAGCAGGTGTGCTCCCCTCTGATACCGCACTTCTCACCGAAAGGCCGTTCAGAGCGCCTCATCACACCATTTCATACGCGGGTCTCGTTGGAGGTGGTGCTTATCCCCGACCGGGGGAAGTGTCGCTGGCGCACAATGGAGTTTTGTTTCTGGATGAGCTTCCAGAATTTCAGCGTAATGTCCTTGAGGTGCTACGGCAACCGCTTGAGGATGGCGTTGTGACGATTTCACGGGCTGCTATTACTTTGTCGTTTCCAGCCAAGTTTACGCTTATGGCCGCCATGAATCCATGTCCATGTGGTTACTTTGGTGACCCGTATCATCAGTGCACATGCACACTTACGCAGGTTAAAAAGTACAGGGCAAAAATTTCCGGTCCGCTTCTGGATAGGATTGACATGCACATAGAGGTTCCTTCGGTGCCCTACAAAAAACTTGCAGGAGAGCCTACAGGAGAGAGTTCAGAAAAAATTCGTGCGCGAGTGGTTGAGGCGAGGCTTATCCAGCAACACCGCTTTAAGGACATTAAGGGGATTTACGCTAACGCACATATGAACACAAAACTTATTAGAAAGTTTTGCAAACTCGATTCCGATGGCGAGGAGATATTAAAGCTTGCCATGACGAAACTTGGACTTTCAGCAAGAGCATACGATAGGATATTGAAACTTTCCCGCACGATAGCAGACCTTGAGCATTCCGACGAAATAAAGCCTCACCATGTGGCTGAGGCTGTCCAATATCGCTCTCTCGACAGAGAACTTTGGGCGTAATTAAATACCTCAAAAAACAAACATAAAATAGGCTTTAAATATCCACTAAAACTATTTGAAAAAGAGCTAAAATGTCGTATTCTTATTTATGAATTTATTTTCCAGCTAAATTGAACAGGGGAGGTAGACGATGATAAAGCGTTCATTTGTTTTTATAATATTGCTTTTGGTAGGAATGGCTTTTTGCCAGCTTGATACTATTCCGCCTCAGATAAATTGGACCTCGCCATCGCCGGGAGAAACACTGGTAAGAATAGGACCACATTGGAGTGGGCATGACCCGAACTTCATAGTGTCATTCAATGATACTCTGCCATCGTCAGGGCTTAATTCGGCATCGCTTTTAATAACTCTTGCCGAGTGCGACAGCCCGGGAACTACCATAACGGGTTACATAAGTTTTGTAAGCTTTAACTTCGGTTTTGCGAACTGTCCTTTCGATTGGCTTGGTCTTGATACGAACATGTGCTATCAGCTTTGCCTGAGTATTGCTGACAATATGGGCAATGCTGACACTGAGTGCGTTCGCTTCTACACATCGAGCGAGGTTCTTGATACCTGCAGTCCTGTGATAATAAGCACGCATCCCGAAGGAATGGGTATATTATGCCCACCTGACGACTCGATATGGTTTGTTGTGGTTGATTCGGCGCGAAGCTGCGATTATAGTTCCGGCGTTGGGGATGCAGTAGCAATTTTGACCGTAAGTGGTGGCGCACCTGAAACTCTTTATGTTGATTCAGGACTGGTGCGAAGCGACATCGACTCTATAACCTCATTATTTGTGCTCGATACGGCATACTACACGCTTCCACCTGACACGAGCGTGAATCTTGTGATAATTGCATATGATGTTTCCGGTAATAGCAAAATTTCAATGCTCATGTTCTATACCTGTGATACCGTTATGGTTGATACCTGTGCGCCCATAGTTGAATGGACGGCGCCATTTTACGGTGAAACCCTTGTAATGATTGACAGTATCTGGCGCACGACAGCATGGGACACAGAGTTCGTGGTGATTGCCCATGACACAGGAGGTATGGGTTGTCCTGGGTCAGCTATAGATACATACTCGATAGGGGTATTCTACACTCCGTGTGACACGGCTGATACTCATTACATAGGCGGACTTACCGCAGTGTTCATAGAAACTAATTTCGTTTATATAAGCGGGCTTATGGACTCGCTTGAACTTGACCCCGGAAGGTGCTACAGGCTCTGCCTGCGCGTGGGCGATGTTAACGGAAACAGAATTATAAGTTGCGTTTTGTTTTACACCCAGCCGCCACTAACGCCCGACACATGCCCACCAGTTGTCGCAGATTGGGTTCCACCTTCAGACACATGTATTCCGTTTGGCTTTATGGTGGATGCTGTGATATGCGATGACATGTCTTGTTCAGTTTCGCCACTTATCTCTGAATCGCTCGTCGTCACGCTTCTTACAGCTTCGGATACCACTGATGTCACGGATAGCGTGATAATAACGCCTATCGGAAGTTGCATGAGGGTCTCTTACCGGATAGGTCCACCTCATATCATGCCGGGTGATACTTTTTCACTTTGCGTCCATATCGTTGATACTGCCGGCAATGCACTCGATAGCTGCAATACATGGTTTGTCTGCAGGGGTGGTGGCGCAGACCTGTGCCCGCCTATTGTCGATTGGATAATACCTACTGATGGCGAAACTCTGATTATGCGCCGAATGTATTGGTATACGAGAAGCCTCGATTCCATCTTCAGGGTCTCCATCGTTGATACTGGTTGTCCCCCTACTGATATTGATTTGTCGAGCATAAATGCTTATTTCATCAAACCTGGCGTGCCAACACACTTTCCCGTGCCTTATCGTGTCGCCGACCACCTGCCTGGTCATGTTTTAATAGAAATGAACAACATTGATTTTATTCTTGATCCGGGCTCGGAATATCGATTCTGCGTTGAGGCATCTGATGTTCGCATGAATCATGCTGTAGGTTGCATAACGGTTTACACTATAAGCGCTACTTCGGTCGACAGTTGCCCTCCTGAGCTTGAGGAATGGTATGTAACCCCGGGCGATACATATTGTCCCCCCAGCAGGCTCGGGTTCAGGATTTCTGACCCGTATGACTCTGTTGTGTGCACCTACGCTTCTGGAATTGATGTCCCTCGTATAACGGCTCTTTGGTATGTAGGTGGTCCGCCAACAGTTTTAAATCTGGGGGTGGGTTTATTCGTGGATTCGGTTGGACCGAACACTTACAATGTTTGGGTTGACCCCCGTGCTATTCCACTTGTTCCCGGCAGTGGAGCAACACTTTGCGTTAGATGTAACGATATGCAGGTAAACATTCTTGACACATGCATGACACTTTACATCTGCGACTCTATTCCCTCTCTTTCCGACACATGCCCGCCTCTGCTCCTTTTGAACATCTTCGATGGCGAAACTCTAACATCGGACGGCGTAAGGTGGTATAACACCTATGGCGACACGATTCTTCGTGGACGACTTATAGATAACGGTTGTCCACCGACTGGTGTGGATACTTTCTCCATTATAGCAAGGTATCATTTGTGCGCTGATACAATATGGTTTGATGCGCCTTTAAACATCGAACTATTACCCGCTGATTCGGTGGGTATATCGTGCCCGTTCCGTGCGCTTTCGCTTATGCCGGCATCCTGTTATGAGCTTTGCTTTAATGCCTCGGACTTGCTTTGGAACTATGGGGTCTACTGCCTTCATTTTTACACATCGACACCGCCTATGGACACATGCCCGCCGACTATTTTGTTCGCCGAGCCAGACACCATGACACTTTGCGTGCCACCTGGGACGACAAGTTGCTCCTTCATTTTTGACGACAGGCATTGTTCTGTGGTTACTGGAATAGATTCGGCGACATTAAGATTAGACCTTATGCTTGATGGAGTTCCTTTAGCGCCTATTTCCACTCGATTCGTCCATATGACCGATAGCGCAGCATCCCTGATAGTTAAGTTCTACACTGATACAAGTTCAACACTCCTTTCGGTGGGAATTCAGATAAGCGATTATGCTGGTAATATGTCAGAGGCACACATGGACTGGTTCGTGTGCAGCGCTGATACATGCCCACCTGTGCTTATTTATTCATCTGTCTCCGATAGCGACACTATATCAGTGCATTCTCCGCCGCGGTTTGTTCTGGTGGACCCTCTTGACTCGTTGTGTCCTTTCTGCAGCGGTATCGATGATTCCGCAATTGAGATTAGCATAAGTCGGGGTGTAGCATTTCCAGTACTGCTCACCCCAGGGCATGGTTTGATGGTGTCCACATATTTATGTTCTGCCACAGTTGTGCTCGACACGACCGTTTTCCCACTTCGATATGGCGAGACATATCATGCAGGTCTTAGAGCATTGGATAGGGCTGGTAACTTGCTCAGAACACCTTCCATAACATTTTTCGCCGAGCTTCCCCCGGACACGACACCGCCGTGCATAGAAATATTAGAGCCATCGCCGGGCGAAAGCGTCTCAAGTATGGTAACAGTAAGGGTGAAAGTGTGCGATAGTTGTGCTGGTTCGTGGGGAATATCGGGTATCGACTTGTCGTCGCTAAGATTCTCGTTTGATGGCGATACATCTGCTGTCTCATCGGTTACTCATCTTTACGATTCAACCTGTCACGGCTACATTTTGTACTATTCTGTCAGCGGTTTGGGAGTGGATACTCACACTGTCTGCTTGCGTATAGCAGACTTCGCAGGCAACTCCTCGGACACATGCTGGTCGTTTATCGTGGCGCCTTTTGTGTTCGAGCTTATAAGTCCAGATTCTGGAAGCGTTGTGAGTTGCGATTCTCTGGCTATTGTGCTTCGCTTCCCGCATGGTATTCCGCCGTATTGGAGCTTGATAACGGTTAGTTCCCCCTCTGGAAGTCTGGTCGTAAGTCCCGTTGATACAGCAGTAACTGAAGTAAGAGGAGATACGCTGATAATAGAATGGCTTCTCTCCTTAACCGATGGGCTGTGGAGCGTTTACAACGATTACAGCAGGTATTATTTCACCATCGACCGGACGCCACCGCACATAGAGTTTGTCATGCCACGCTGCGCCGACACCTTATGGGATACTGCCTCATATATTGTTGCCTATATTGTTGACAGCAACACTGTTTACGATTCCAGCATAACGATAACTATCGATACTTTCGCCTATATAATAAGGTCGTCACTGGTTAGTTGGTCTGCGACGACCGGGACTTTGCGAGTGGGGCTTGACTCAATTCCTCTCGTTGATTACCGCAGCATAAGGATTTGCGTATCAGCAGCGGATATGCCCGATACATGCGAACCAAACTGCGACACAGTGTGCTGTGTGTTCCCTGTGGGACACATAATTAAAGTTGTAGGAAGAGTGCTCGACCAGGCTCTTAACCCTATTCCTGGTGCCAGAGTTATTGGAATGCGCTATTTGATGCCATCGGATGTGGTTTTCTCGACTTTCACCGATGCTTCGGGAGCCTATTCAGCGGAGCTTCATCCAAGAGTTATGACTATGACATTGATGATGGCAGCCATTGACACCTCGGGTGCTCACCGTCCCGAATTCTGGAATGACCAGATTTATCCCTTTGATGCGGATACGATTTCGCTTCACCCCGGGGAAAATACATTCGACTTTGTGCTCGAAACTTATTCCACCTATCACTTTATTAAGGGTAAGATAACCGATGCTTCGCTCGGGACCGGTCTGGAAAATTCGCTCGTGATGGCGTTGCCCACCGATACGGTAAGAACTGACCGCTATTCCTTTGCTATAACCGATTCGGTCGGCGATTATTCCATTCCAGTTGAGGACAGCACATATTATGTGCTTGCGTATAGCGATGGATATGTTCCAAGCTACTACGGCGGGGTTTTTCATTGGGATTCCGCAGCGGTGGTGAGAGTGCGAGGTAGCGATGTTGAGCACATTAACATTCCGCTTAGAAATGCGCCATTAACGCCCTCAGGGAGTGTGATTCACGGAATGACTTTTGTAGTTGTAGGCGATACGGACACCGTTGCCACGCGAGGCATTATCGCTATGCTTTGCGAGCCCGCAAGCGATTCTGCGCGTTATGCCTCTATTTCTGCTGTGAGCGGGGAGTATCAGATGATGGGTATTCCACCCGGAACATACAAAGTTGAGGGCGAAAGAGTTATCTACATCCCCGCGTATGGATGGGAAACGGTAACATTGCCCCCTGCTGCCACCCGCGATATATTCCTGAAATGGGCTGGAGAAGCCGGGATTAAGGAACTTGAGACTAAGCCTTATTCAGTTGCTGTCGCTGTTTTCCCCAATCCGTTTAATCGTCGCTGTGCCATAGACTTCAAGCTGGCTCGTCCGTCGTTCCTGCGAATGCGCATATACGACATATCAGGTAAGCTTGTTTCGGAACCCGTTAACGCACATTTGAGGGCGGGCTCGTATGTTACTATATGGGATGCTGGTGATTTGCCCTCAGGAGCATATTTTGTGGTTGTTAATGCGGGCGAAAAAACAATCAGAAAGGTCGTGTGGTTGATTAAGTGAGGGTGTAAAAAGTTTGGAATCAATTTTGGTGAGGGTATTTCGATGAGTTGCCCTCATTAAGCGAGCCCTATTTTCGCGAGAGCCATGTTTCTGCCCTCAACCATGTTGCGAAGTTTCTCGAAAGCTACTTCCCAAGTGCGGGTGCGAAGCCCACAATCTGGTGCTACAAGTATGCGTGAGGGATCATTGATACGATCTACAGCGTATAAAATCCTATCTCTAACGAGTTCCGGGGGCTCGATAAAGTCGGTGTGAACATCTATTGTTCCGAGCCCGATTTTGAAGTCGTATTCCCTTAAAGTGTCGAGCAGCCTATACCCCTTTCGTTTTTTTGCTGAAACGCCGAGTTCAGTCGTGTCGTCGTTGGCATACTCGAAGTGAAGTTCGTCTATTATGCCCTCAAGTCGCCCTATTTCAGGGAAAAGAAGGGAGTAATCGGAGAAACATATGTGAATGGTGAAAAATGCCTTTCCTGTAAGGTCTCCTATCGAATCGATTACTGAGTCGATGAAAACCTTTATTTCGTTGCGCCTTGTGGTCGCCGCTGGTTCGTCTATCTGGATGTACTTTGCGCCTGCATCGATAAGCGCCTTTATGTTTGGATGGATGACCTCCTTAGCCAAATCAGAAATAAACGCCTTCCTTGCTTGACTGAGCTTTTCAAGGAAGTTTTTGGAGCCTATGGCAACCGAGCCGATGTAATGTTCGTCGTAGGACCAATCGGCTATTGTGTATGCACCAGTTATCGGCACTTTGAGAGGTTTTTTTGTCAATTTTAACGCTGAAAGGAACTCATCCACATGATACGGACTTTCGAGTTTTGGCTTCTTAACGCATGCTGCTTTGCGGAAATACTTATTATCGAAACTTCTGACATGTCCCACGAACTTAAAACCCTTTATCCTGCGAACGGCATACTCATACATCTCGACTCTGCGCTGTTCCCCGTCATAGATTATATCGAGCCCTGCCTTCTCGAAAAACTTCAGCGCGAATAGCACCGAAAAGTCGACCACTTTCCTTTTGTCGTCAGCGGTGAAGTCAGCTCGTTTATCGAGTATTCTTAGTAGCTCATTGGCTTGCTCGCCTATATCAAGAATTTCCGCCCATTTCTTTGCGTACTCGATATCCGATTCGTCAATTACTTTGCCCGCAAGCACCTTAACGCGCCATCCGGGTTTAGCAAGACTGCCTATTTCGTGCGTCAGGATTCGTGTCATTTCACGCTCTCCACTGATTTTAGGACCTCAACTTTCTTTAACGCAACCTCGTAGGGTAAAAATTGAAAGTCAGCATTGCCCGAAATGATAATCCCTGCCGGAAGTATCATGTTGCCAACCCTCTCAATAAACTCGCGAATGTCATCCGGTTTCTCGATTAGAGTATTCTCGGTATTAACTACGCCAGCTAAGAGTGCTATGTGCTCGGGGAATCTAATGCCATCCAGTGCCTCGATGGGAGTCCGATAAAAATCTATGCCCAAAGCATCGATGGGAAGCGACAGGTAAAAATTAAGCCTTTCAGCTATGTTTCCGAAATATGTGTGCAAGATAATTTTGCACTGAATGTCACGGATGCCCTTGTAGAACTTTTTCAAAGTTTTCTCGTGTTCCAGTGGCTCGTCGGTGAGGAAAGGTTCTTCGAATACTATCGCACCACAGGTTTCATCAGAAAGGAATTTTGTGATTTCTGCAAGTAATCCCGCAGCTTTTTCGAGGCTTATTCCTTCTGAGAACCTCACGAACAAACTGGGTGAGGGTAACACCCTCATCATTTTGCCCTCATTACCCTCATCAAAAAAGTATTGTTTCCACCAATGTGTGAGTTTGCCCTCAAGTATTTTTACATTGCCCTCAAAGTAAAGTCGACGATAAAATGTGTTCGTCTCGAAAAACCTTACAAGTCCATCAACCCGTGCACCAGTTAGTATTTCCGAGAAAGGCCGAAGAAGGTCCTGCCAATTAAGAAGACCATCGCTTATGAAGGCTGCATCTTTTTGAAGTGAAAAAAGCAATTTCCGTTCCTTTTCCTGAAGGGAATAAACATGCTCGGCGGTGCAACGACCGCGGTCGAATTCCCGAGTTGCTTTTATGAGGTCCTCGTCCCGCGGAAATATGCCGTTTATGATATATCCGTGCAACTAAGTTCCCCCTTGATTAGCTGTGAAAGCATTACCTCACTTATCTCGAGATTATTGTACATCACATGTTCAAAATTTATTCCTATCCGCTCCTTGCCATATCTTTCTTTCAGTCTGTTTATCTCGTCCACTATGCGCCAAAGTATTTCGCACGAATGCTCTGCAAGTTTGGTCTCGTCCATCGAGAAGTAAGACAGAACTGCGGTAGGAAACTCAACCCCAAGCCACTTTATAAATTCTATGTCACGATTACGCACCACCGGGGCGAGCGATACATATATAAATGGAAATTCGTTTATGCTTATTTTTTTCTCGAGCTCAAAGAGTATTTGCTTCATGTTTTCAGTTTCGTAGATGATTTGCGAGACGAAAAACTCTATCCCTGCGTTCATTTTCCGTATTATTCTTTCGGCTTCGTTTTTTCTGGTGAATATCGTTATCCCACCGAGCTTCACATCCGGATAGTTCAACTTCGCCCACTCCGCTGCCTCAAGAACACTTGGCCCGAGATAGCTTATTTTACTCGATTCTCCGCCAACCAGAACGAAGTATTTGTAACCCTCGCTGATGCGCCTATCGAACCATTCCCTGAACTTTTCGAAAGGTCGTCTCACCGTTATGTGGTTAAGCATTATTTCTATGGTGGTGCACCTTTTTCTTATTATCGCTGCGAATTCCTCCACGGGAACTTTTTCGCGGTAGGGCACGGGTCGATTCTCCCGCGCTTGAGCTACCACCTCTGGAATGTTTAACATGTTTATTCCCGTGGTCTCGAGGAGTTTGACTATGCCTTCCACCCAGCCTTCGACGCGTTCTTTCGCCCATGCTTTCGGCGGCGGAATTATTTCAAAAATTACCGAGTCCATATCGTTGTTTTTACAAGCTCTTGCCGAAAAGATGGATAATTATTGATTTTTGTATGTGAAGTCTGTTTTCTGCCTGATCAAAGACCACAGAATGCGGTCCATCCATTACTTCATCGGTTATTTCGCGCCCTCTTTCAGCGGGAAGGCAATGCATAACTATCACATCATCCTTGGCATGCGAAAGAAGCTTCTTGTTCACCTGAAACGGTCTTAGTTTTGCCTCACGCTCGGCTATCTTTTCTTTCTCGCCCATTGATGCCCAGACATCGGTGTATATAACATCGGCGCCATTAACCGCCTCAACGGGGTCGAATGTGATGGTTATTTTCGATATGCCTGCTTCCTTGGCGCGCTCAAGGATTTCCTCGTTTGGGGTCCTTTCGGGAATTGTTCCTATCCTGAGGTCGAGAGGAATGCGTGATGCGATGTTAACCCATGAATTTGCTATGTTGTTGCCGCCATCGCCAACGAACGCTATGGATATTTCGTCTATCCTGCCTTTTTTCTCGTGTATGGTCATTACATCGCCCATGATTTGACACGGATGAAGAAGGTCGGTTAGCGCATTTATAACGGGAACGGTGGCATATCCAGCGAACTCAACGAGTTCTTCGTGAGAAAAGGTCCTTATCACTATTAGGTCGAAAAATCTTGATAGAACTTTAGCAACATCGTGAACGCTTTCCCGCTTTCCCATTCCAACCTCCGCCTCGGAGAAAAAAAGCGTTTGCCCTCCAAGTTGCCTTATGCCGACCTCGAAACTTGCCCTGGTTCTGAGCGATGGTTTTCTAAAAAGTAGGGCTGCATGTTTGCCCTCGAGTATGCGAGGCGTTTTTGATGTCCCGCTTAGTTGCTTGAGGATCAATGCGTCACTAATTACTTTGTATATCTCATGGGCAGAAAAATCCGCACAAGAAAGAAAATCTCGCTTCATTGATGCCTCCTTGCAGTTGGGACTGTTATTTTAACGCCCACCCCAAATTAAGCAAGAAATTTTTTACATTTGTTGACAATAGTAATTTTAATTGATTATAGGATAGGATTATCGGTAGGAATTCTCATCCAACGATTATCACCCTGAATAGCAATCCAGCCATGGTGAAGAAAAGCAATGCAGTGAAAAGTTTTATTATGGCGGTTTTCTGCTGAAGCATCGCGTTGAGTTGCTCTGATGTAGCGCCGAAGTAGGAAACAATGAAAACTGCAAGAAGCGGGAGTATAAACATTAAATTGTAAAGAAGAAGGTAAAGATATGCTTTTAATCTTAAACCGGGTATTCCCATCACGAAAATTATCGTTGGGAGATAGACCTGCCCGGTGCAGGCGAGCTCGAGGAGACTCACGAGAAAGCCAGTTATTAAGGCGGCGAGTATGAAATTGCGCCTTTTCCTGGGTTCGTTGGTTGATATCATAAATCTGTGTATTCTTTTCCTCAAACCGTTGGGGAGTTTCAGAACCATATCGCCTATATCGCCCTTTTTCGCCCTTATGTAGTCAACGATGGAGAACACACCCAATCCGGCCGCAAGAATGGCTGTGGCAAGGTAAACCCAGCGTGCTATAACTTTAAATATCGAAAGGGAAGAAACGAAACTTAGGAGACCAATGCCTATAAGATAATATGTTACAAATACAGCAACCGTGTATGATATGCCAACCATTATTATCTCGCGCTTTTTTCTCCCGGCTACTGTGAGAAATGTTATGAAAAAAATCAGGGCGCCCATGGCACATGGGTTTATGCCATCAAGGAGACCGGCGAAGATTATCGGGGCAACATGAAACTTTGAGAACCTATGAGCGATCCTGTTTTTAGCCGCAATGAGTTCTGAATCCGTAACTGCCATCCAGAATTTCGACGAGCCTCGAGGGTAAAGGTGAACTATCGAATCTATTATCGGCTCGTTTAGTTTATCGAGACCAGTTATTAGGGAGTGCCTCTCAAAAAATACGGCTGGCGTCGCCAACCTGTGCTTTTCGGGAACATTAAGTCTCTCGCAGAGAGCCTCGTTAAGAAGTTTGCTTTCGTTTTTTTCTATCTCGAAGGTTTTATAGACGAAGGCGACAGGGAAATCGTCTGTAGGGTATTTTTTGCTTAAAAACTCGAGGTCGAGATGGACTCTATCGCAGTGAGCGCATCCCCGCTTTGAGAAAAAGGCTACATACACTGTTCCGATTCGTTCAGGTTGCGCTGAAGGTTTCTCAGACATGGTCTTTTCGGGGGCAGTTTTCGGTTTGGCAGGGGTTTTTTGAGTGGTGGTTTCCTTCTTGGCGATTTTTTGGGGTTTGGTCGGAGCAGGCTTTTTAAGTTTTATGGCGTCCTCTATGGCACTGGCAAGCCCTTTTACGACCTCATCCAGCCCACCGAAAACCTTGTTGCCAACGAATATCACGGGGAATTCGTTGCCTCTATCGTTGACTTCTTCCTCGCGTTTTAAGAGCTTTTCGTAGTTTTCAGCATTTTCCTCGACCTCGTAATATTCGAACCTGACCTTTTCGCCATACTTTTTCTTGAGCTTTGGCAGAATTTCGTTCATGACCTTGTGGCATTCCTCGCAATACTTGGAGTAATACACTTCGACATTTACCGTCCCATATGCTTTAACTGGAAAGAGTGTGAAGAAAACGGCAAGAACAATTACAGTATATTTAGCAATGCCTCTCAACATATTGAGCAAATAATAGAAATTACAGCTATATATGCAAGACTTTTTTGGTAGGCTTTATGGTTTGGCGTGAATTTATTGGCTTTTTTAGAAAAGAATGTGTGGCAATGTCTTATTCAGTCCCACCGCAAACGGGTATTGTGAAGCGAGTAATCTCATTCCCCGCCTGCCCAAGAACAGATACCGTTACTGATGCGTGGATGTAATGCTCCTTTGCTGCACCTTTCTTCACGGAAATCTTTAGTTCTGCCCAGGTCCCCGGCTGAAGCTGGGATGTGCTGAGCACAGGCTCCTCGAGAACCTCGTCGAAGTAGTCGATTACTTTAAGCGTCACAGGCTTGTGGGTTATGTTTTTGATTTTAACCGTCCCCTTCGGTTTGAACTTCCAGCCTACGCCAAGGTCGAGCTTCCACGGGACTATCAGAACTGTCTTCTGTTTCGATGTATCCATGTTGGCTATTATCATTACCTTTTCGGCAGGAGCCTCGGGGTCGTTTGTGATTATTATAGCTGCCTTAGCGGTGCGATGGAAGTATCTTGCACTGTTGAAAAAAAGGGAAAGCTCTGTCTGCTCGCCGGGTTTTATTATGTGTGTTTTTATCGGGGCCCAGGTGCAGCTGCAGGTGGTTCTTATCCGGCGGATTTTTAGAACATCTTTACCAGTATTTTTTATCACAAATTTATGAACCACATAAGTTCCTTCAGGCATGTAACCGAAATCGAAAGTAGGTTTTGGTATGTAAAGCTTTGGCTGTGCCCAACTGGCCGCAGAAACAAAGAAAATTATTAATAAAGTCTTAATCTTGACTCTAACCATATTTTACCCCCTTTCAGTGAAATAATTATGAAAAAAGAGAAAAAGTCAACATTATAAAGTTGACGGGATACAATTTTTTGTTGACAAAAAAATTTTATTTTTTATATCTTATTGAAAATTTTAGAGTTACATAAGATTGAATTTCTTCCTTAGAATCCATTCTATGGCAAGCGAACAAACAGCGATAACAAGTAAAACAGGGAGGTTCCAGAGTTCTTTTTCGTGCGAGAGCATTTTAACTCGTTTGTCAAGCTTTAGCTCATCGTCAAGCTTTTCTATTAAGCTGGCGGGCAGATATTTGCCGCCGGTGTGTTCGGCCAATAGTTTAAGCAGTGCCTCATCCTGATTGGTTTTCGCAAGCTCGATTTTGAATGGCTCAACCATTATGGCTGTCGAGGCTTTGCCGATGGTGTCTCCATTTAGGGTCGCGATGCCTTTTATGATGTATCGCCCTGGCGAAAGCGAAGGAATGTTTGCTTCGTAAACTCCCGATGTGATTTCCGTAAGCTCCGTTGACGATACCTCTGCCATCCCGGAATCGGGATTAAGAATTCTTACGCTGACTACAGCACCGGATAGAGGTTTGTTTAGTTCGTTGCGAACTGCCGCAGAAAAAGTTATGGGTTCACCGCTTGAGAAGACTCGTTTGGAAGGCATTATTTTGAATCTCTCTATTTTTTCCTTGGCAAGAAGGTATTGCGTTAGGTTCCTGACAAGTTTCATAAAAACCTTGCTGTCCCTTCCGTATGCCATAGGCATCATTGCCCATCGCCACAAGGGCGAACCAGCTACTATCGCGCTTTTTCCTGAGCCATACTGTCCAACGACAAGAATGGGCGTATCCTTTCCACCAGCAAGTTTACACGATATAAGCACAGATGCATCCGGTTTTGGTCTAACGGGAACGAAGCCCATCAGCGGTGGCATTAGTGGTAGTTCCTCGGCGATGCCCTCGATGTCAGTTATGGGGCTCGTGTATCCATCGCCGCCGAGTTTTGGGGTTAGCTCACCGCTTCTGAAAGCTATAGGCTCCACAAATTCCACGGGTAGCGCATTAGAAAGCGCTCGAAGCCCTGAACTGCCGAGTGGCGTGCTTTCGTCGAGTAAGATGAGTATTGAACCGCCCTGTTTAACATACTGCGACAGGGCATTACCGAATTCTCTTTTGAGAAGAGGACCGCAGTGTATTAGCACGATAGCGTCGTACGCAAGAAGCGCTTCCGGTGACGGAGAGGGTAACCTCAGGTTTTTATCCCCGCCGCCTTTCTTTGAATAAAGGTACACTTTGATGTGAGGGTCTTGTGAGATTCCCCGTTTCCAGAATGTTACTTCCCACGATAGGTGGTCGCAGGCAATAAGGACTTTTTTTCGCGAGGAAAGCACATTCACGGATACTACTCTCTGATTGTTCGACTTTGTTGCCTCACCTTTTATAGTTGGCACGCTGACCTTATAGTAATGTATCCCTTCTTTATCTGGCTTTAGCGCGAACTCGACTCTTACTGACTGTCCCTCCGCCGGTAGCATAACCTGCTTTGAAGCTATCTTTTTTCTGCCCTCGTACAGATTTACCATTACTTTTTCCTCTCCTGCTCGCCAGGCTCTTATGTCAGCGACTACTTTGAGGCTCTCGTCCACATATGCGACAGGGCTCGATATAACATTCGCTACCATCACATCGCGCATTGGCGTCGGGTCGCCAACACCTATCGTGAACACTGGAAATGGATACGCTGGAGAGACGCTTATAGGGTCGATGCCAATGTTGTTTTGCCCGTCACTAATGAGAACTACTGCACCTATGTCCATCGTCTGTGCAGTATCAAGGATTTTCTGAAGTGCATTGCCTATAGCAGTACCGTTGCCGCTAAAGTCAGGTTCTGAAAAAGGCTTTAGTGAGTCAGAGAACAGGAAAAATTCGCATGGAAATCTTTCTTTAAGTTTGGCGAGAGTTTTTGAGGTAAGTATTTCGCGCACTATCTTTTTCCTATCTCCGCTGGGGTCGCTTATCGACATACTTTGTGAGTTATCCACGAGAAAAACGAGTTTTGGTATTATCTCTTTTTTCGTTACTATCCTTAGCACAGGGTCGAGCAAGGCGAATATTATCGTGGCTACGGCGATAAAGCGCAACACACACATGATTATCCGTGCTGATCTCGGAGAGTCAGGAATTGTAGTTCTGTACACGAGGTACGAACCCACCGCCCCTGTTATCAAGGCCACAAAAAGCACAAGTTTGTGCGGGTCTCTGAATGCTATTTCCCAAAGGGTATTGTCCATGATTGCTTTCCACGGAGGTTTTATTTTAAGGCTCGCTCTTTTAGGGGTGAGGTTTGCGAGCCGCCAAGTTGCTTTGCAGTTTCAATCTTTTCGGAATCCACACCAAGACCATTCCTGCCTAAGACCAGCTTTAACCATATGGTATTCGTGTATTCAGCGCGTCGCGGAACATTGGGAAGAAACTTTCTTATAGTGTTGTCAAGAAGCACTATCGGGGTTAAAACCACTATCGCAAAGTCCTTTATCGCGCTCCTTCGAGGGTAGTAAAAGTTTTCCAGCTCAAGCTTTTTTCTGTAATCAACCCCCTCACGCAGAGCAAGCTGAGAAATGCCAAGTAGTCCGGGCCTGTATTTGAGCACCTGTCTCTGGCGAGAGGTATATGTTTTCACCACACTCGGTAATTCCGGGCGTGGACCAACAAAACCCATGTCGCCTTTTATTATGTTCCAAAGCTGGGGAACCTCATCTATCCCCGTTGAACGGATTATGTGGCAAAGTTTTGAGAACCTCGGGTC
>JAGGRZ010000087.1 GCA_021159335.1 bacterium | reverse complement strand
CGTTCCTTATTACAGGTTTGAGTAAAAACTTATATGCCCAGTCGCAATTAACCATCCCGTCACCATGACCGACAAAAAAACGCCTTCCGTCTATGAGAACTTCCTCGGCGCGACTGTGGATAATCATTCCAAGATAATCACTGAGAAAACCTGTCTTGCTTGCCCACCAATCGTGGTTCCCGCCGAAAAAATGAATTTCAACACCGCTCAAAGAAAGCTCCCTTAATTTGCACAATACATCGAAGTAAGCTGAAAAAACGACTTCCTTGTAATCGAACCAGAAATTGAAAAAGTCACCGAGGATAAAAAGTTTATCGCCATCAACGGAAACCATATCGAAGAACTTTGCGAGCAGTTTCCTCTTTCGATTCTCTTTCGCCTCATCCTCGGCACCAAGGTGAACATCGGATATGAAAAATGCCTTTGACATGAGGATAATCTTCGTTATTTAGTTTGAATTTAATATGATGGGAAAAATTTAGAAGTAAAAAATTAACAAACCCAAAAAAGGCAGGGTGTTAATTGACAGAACATGTCGAAATAATTTGTGTTGCCAATAACATTGGACGAAGCAAGAACCTGCGCCAAAGCTGGGGATTATCTTTCTGGATTAATACTCATGGTCATAAAGTCCTTTTTGACACATGCGATAATGGCAATGTGCTTTTAGGAAACATCAAAAGCCTTGGGCTTTCCCCCGAAACACTTTCAGCCATAGTAATATCACATCCTCATTGGGACCATGTGGGTGGACTTTCAACGATAACCAAACTGATCGCGCCCCAAACCCCCATATTCGTTCCGGGAAGCGCAACAGGAGCTTTAGCATCAGAGATTTTAAACGGCGTTGTGGTCGGTGCGGACTCCCCAAAGCAGGTGGTCGACGACATCTATGTTACAGGCGAGATAATGGGAAAATACTCCGGTATGCCAATGCCTGAGCAAGGTATGGTGATAAAAACCTCGAGGGGACTAATAATCCTTGCGGGCTGCTCACACCCGGGAATAGAAAACATTGTTAAGAAAGCTTCCTCATTATTCCCCGACGAACGCATTCACCTCGTTGCAGGCGGATTCCACCTTCTTGACAAAACTCGTGATGAAATCGAGGAAACGATAGAAAAACTTATTAATCTCGGTGTCGAAAGCATTGCACCCTCACACTGCACAGGTGCGCTTGCGATCGAGATGATGAGGCAACGCTGGGGCGAGAAATTCGTTAAACTCGCTTTGGGCGATAGGTTCATGGCTTAGGTTCAGGGAAATGTCCTACAAAAACGAGGAAAAAGAGCACTGGCTTTCTATGCTGGCACAGGTTCCCTCCGTTGACCTTCATTGTGATGCCCTATCAGCGGTTAAAAACGGGGCAAAACTCGCAGAAAGGCGAAATAAAGGGCATTTCGACCTTAAAAGAATGAAAGAAGGTGGATTATGGGTTGAGGTGCTTTCAATTTTTGTAAACCCACAATGGTATATAGGTGAGGCTCGCTGGCGAGCAGTAGAAAAACAATTAAGGAGACTTGAGGAAGCTCTTTCTGCATCTGATGAATGGCGGCTCGTCACCAACCCCAAAGATATAGAGAAAAACAAAAGCTCGGGAAAACGCTCTTTAATCCTCGAAATAGAAGGATTGCATCCTATAGAGGACAAGCCCGATAGGATACAGGAACTATGGGAAAGAGGCGTCAGAATATTCACCCTAACATGGAACAACAGCAACAGGTTCGCAACATCGTGCATGGACGAGGATGATGTAGGTCTTAAGCCGGATGGCAAAGAGATGGTAAAATCAATAACCAAAATGGGTGGAATCATCGACCTTTCCCACGCATCCGAAAAGACTTTCTTCGATGTTCTTGAGATGGGTATAATGCCCATATTAAGTCACTCGGCTTTGCGGAAGCACAAAAATTCCAAAAGAAACGCTACGGATGAAATGGTGCGTCAGCTTGGCGAGGTGGGCGGAATAATAGGAATAAACTTCTTCCCTGGATTCTTAAGCACAAAAAGCTACTCAAAGGTAACATCATTGGACATCATAAAACACATCGCTACAGCGTGTGAACTCGGCGGAGAGGATTTGGTCGCGCTCGGCTCTGATTTCGACGGCGTAAAACATCTGCCAAAAGACATCCCTGACGCAAGCTACTTCTGGGTTATAGCGAGGAATCTTTCACAAAATGGCTTTGAAAACGAAACTATTTTTAATATTATGGGCAGAAACTTCATAAATTTCTGGCAAAGGACTGCGAAATGACAGGCAAGCGCGCCCAAAAAGACAGAAAAGCACAAAAAGGCGAAAAAAGAGAACTTTTCATCCTGACGAAGGACTATATCGTCGCATATTGGATAACCTACACAAGCTACATCCTGGAATTTTTAATACTGATGCTTACCATAGGCTACGATTACAACTCACCCCTTTCTAATGTATGGCTTAAGCGTGGGGGACTTTTTTTGATGATTTTCGGCTGGTTAGTTTGGTATATCGGGCGAAAAAAGCTTGGGCATGAATCAGTGGATATAGACCCGCTCGGAGAGATCGCGCGAATATTGTTCCATTTTGGGGCACAGAAACCGCCAAGATACAAAAAGCCACTCGTTACCGACGGTATATACGCTATAACGAGGCATCCGCAATACTGGGGAACCGTGCTTTTCTACATAGGTCTTGCCATAGCTTTGGAATCAATACCTGGACTTATAGCAGCGTTCGTAATAGTTCTTCCAGCACACATATGGCGCGCAAAGGTCGAGGAGAAAATGATGATAAAATACTACGGCAAAAAATATATAGACTACATGCAAAAGGTGAAAATATGATCCGCCACATCGACCACACAGCAGACGACGGATACGAAATAATAGCTGACTCACTCGAGGAGCTTTTTTACGAGGCTGGTTACGAGCTTCTTGATATGCTTTACGACCGCAAAACCATAAGCGAGAAGGACGCAAAAGAAATAAATCTTGAGTCACCGTCACTCGACATACTGCTACACGATTTTCTTGCAGAGCTTCTCGAAATCGCACAATACCAGCTTTTCCCGATCAAAAGGATAGAAATAATTGAGCTAAGCGATCAAAAGCTGAGGGCAAAACTTTACGGTGAGCCGTTCGATCCAAAAAAGCATATGTTCAGGCTCGAGATAAAAGCGGTGACATATCACCAGCTTACTGTCAAAAAGCAGGGTGATAAGTGGTTCGGAAGGGTTATTTTTGATCTTTAAATTAATCCAGTTCATTCACTATAGAAAGAAAAGGAGGCAAGAATGGCGACAAAAATAGTGGAATGCGTGCCCAACTTCTCCGAGGGACGAGATAGGAAAGTAATAGATGAAATAGTTAAAGCCATAACCAGCGTTGAGGGAGTTGAGCTCAAAGATGTGGACCCCGGCGAGGCGACCAACAGGACAGTGGTAACATTCATAGGAGACCCTGATTCAGTAGTCGAAGCGGCTTTTCGCGCCATAAAGAAGGCGGCAGAATTAATAGACATGTCGAAACACAAAGGAGCTCATCCAAGAATGGGCGCTACTGATGTTTGTCCATTTGTGCCTGTTGAAGGCGTTACAATGGATGATTGCGTTGAGCTGGCTAAAAAGCTCGGAAAAAGAGTCGGAGAGGAACTTGGGATACCAGTTTACCTTTACGAATACGCTGCGACATCGCCAGAACGAAGAAACCTCGCAAATATTAGGCAGGGAGAATACGAGGCATTACCGCAAAAGCTCTCCGACCCAAAATGGAAACCAGACTTCGGCCCTGCTGAGTTCAACGATTGGGTCAAAAAGACCGGCGCAACAGTTATTGGCGCGAGAGAATTCTTGATCGCATACAACATAAACCTAAACACTAAAGAACGAAAGTATGCCACCGACATTGCCTTTGAGCTTCGCGAAAAAGGGCGCACGATAAGGAAGGGTAACATAAAACCATTTTATTTTAGGGGGGAGATTGTTCGCTATCAAAAGGGTTTCTTCCCGTGTGGCAACTGTGATTTTGTTGCGAAAAACTTAGACGAGCTCGAGGAACACACTAATTCCACTCATGGCTACTCAATAAAGCACATTCTCAATCTCTGGGGATACGACACCAGCGATGAGTCCAAGCTTTATGGAAGGGCTGCTAAAAAACCGGGGCTATTCACCCATTGCAAATCCATCGGCTGGTATGTGGATGAATACGGCATAGCGCAAATATCGATAAACCTTACTAACTACAAAATAACCCCACCACACTTAGTTCTCGAAGCGACGCGCAAACTTGCCGCTGAACGAGGATTGGTGGTAACGGGCTCAGAGGTGGTCGGACTGATACCCTATCAGGCAATGCTTATGGCGGGAAAGTATTACCTCGAGAAACAGCAGAAGTCAAAAGGTATACCGACAAAAGACATAATTGAGCTGGCGATAAAATCGATGGGGCTTCGCGATGTAGCCGAATTCGACCCTGAAGAAAAAATAATAGGTCTTCCGAAACTACCGGAGAATTCTCTCATGAAACTTGGCGCCAACGAATTTGCCGACGAGGTTTCCCGGGACTCGCCGGCACCCGGCGGTGGGTCAGTAGCAGCCTATGCTGGAGCACTTGGTGCAGCACTTGCCGCTATGGTAGCCAATCTTACCGCTAACACATATGAAAGCGAGGAAAGTTTTTCAGCCGCCACTGAGCTTGCCGAGAAAGCTCAATCCATAAAGGACAAGCTCATTATTGCCGTTGACGAGGACGCCAATGCGTTTAACGAGTACATGGAGGCACTAAGGCTGCCAAAAAGAACCGAAGAGGAAATAAAAGCTCGCAACGAAGCCATTCAAAACGGGCTCAAAAAAGCCGTTCGCGTACCGTTAAGAACAGCCGAACTATCATTAGAAGCAATGAGACTGGCACGAGAAATAGCCGAGATAGGAAACATAAATTCCGTTTCAGATGCTGGCGTAGGCGCTCAAATAGCATACACAGGGGTTATCGGTGGAATCCTCAATGTGCTCATAAACCTTGGCGATATCGAGGACGAAAAATTCGTAAACGACATGAAAGCACGCTGCGAGAAACTCGAAGAAGAAGCCAAAAAGCTCGTCCAAGAAACGCTTGAGCTGGTCAAAGAAAGGATTCGCAAGCTCTGGCAAAAAGGTTCGTGAAAATTACGCTGGGGGTAGGACCATGAGGTCTTTATCGCTTTTGATAATAGCATTACCCGCCCTGGCATTATGCTGGTTCTTTGTGCCTGGCGCATATTACGATGGAGATGACGGCTGGACAGGATACATTGCTCTTGGTGCCACTGGCGAGGATACACTGAAACCGAAACTGCCCTATTATCGGAAAAAAAGCGACACCACTTCCAGTGAAGGGACCATAATAACGAAATATCTCGCCCTCGAAGCTCGCTACGCTCCCGAAAGCAATGCCAAACGCGGTGAACTAAGATTTTACTACCCTTTGTTCGGGCTTTCAACGCGGTTTGAGGCAAAATACACGAACGCAAAAACCATCGACCCGAGGAAAATCGAGATTTACTTGCCAGACGCCGATGAACCCATAACGCCAAAAGAGCACCTCGAAGAGCTCTTCGTAAGACTTGAACAACGCTATCGGGCAGGAGTCGAAAGCTACTGGGGCTTTTTCGCTGATTACAGGCGCGGAAAATATAAAAGCGACTACCGCCTCACAATAGATGGTTTTGAAGAGGGCAAAGAGCAGCGAGAGTCAGAATATGTTGGCGGGGGCATATTTTTCGGCTACGATACGAGGAAAGGCGACATGGACCCCATAACGGGCTACGCATTCCATATCGAACTCTCAGGCGCTTACAGACTCACCGATTCAGCCAAGGCTGACTACATTAATTCAACCAAAACAAGTTCACCAAAAGCCACAGGCAACATTTATGTCGAACAGATACTATACACGCCATCCACAGCGCTTCCCGTGGAGATACCACTTCTTACGGTGCAGGCGCCAACTACTATGGCACTGAAGACTGCGATAGGTTATTATCCCAACGAGGTTCCGCAGATTTTGGCATATCGCGCCAACGATGGTCCACTGATGAGGGGATTGCCGCATAACAGACTTGCTGGCAATGCATTTTTCATTGTCTCACTCGATGTGAGAATACTGCCTATTGAAAGAATGTACACGCCTATTTCGCTTTTCCATCTCATCGCACCGCGGCTTATACCAGACATCCGCGGAGACCTCGAGGTGCTGATGTTCACCGACATAGGGAAATTCTGGGGCGCCAATCCAGAAAAGCAGGTCTACAGCTGGGGCGGTGGACTTGGAATGAAGTTAAGCAAACGACTCACGGTAAGAGCCGAGTTCGCGTGGAATTCCACATTCAATAAGTGGTCAACATACTTCTTCATAAGACCACCGTTCTGAACATGCACATTTACATTCACATTCCAGTATGCATAAGAAAGTGCAGATATTGCGCATTTTACTCCGTGCCGATTGAGGAAATAGACATCGAAGCGGTGATTTCCGCCATAAAAGCCGAACTCAGAATTTACTCAGAACACTTTAAGGGAAAAAGTTTTAAACCTCCGCCAACGCTCTATTTCGGCGGTGGAACGCCATCGCTTATACCACCAAAGCAAATAGCAAGCATTATCGAACTTGCAGGGCAACTACTAAGCATCGACAAGTTCAGCGAAATCACACTGGAAGCTAACCCTGAAACTATTACGGCGGATGTAGCCTCGCAATTGAAATCGGCGGGAATCAACAGAATAAGCATAGGCGTGCAGTCCCTCGACGACGAAATTCTAAGCTTTCTTGGACGAATCCATGATGCCAAAACTGCACTTGCGGCAATAGAAAACGCTGTAAAATCAGGCATCACCAGTGTTAACGCGGATATAATATACGCAACTCCATTTCACCGAAGACGCAAAATACTAAACGAGCTTGGGAAACTTATCGAACTTGGGGTTAATCACTTTTCGCTGTATTCACTTTCTGCCGAGCCTGGAACACCCCTTTACGAAGATGTCCAAAGTGGCAAGGTAGCTCTGCCCTCATCCGATGAGGCTTCAGAACAATATTTCACTATGCTCGACATGCTCGAAGGTTATGGTTTCTACCCTCACGAGATTTCCAACTTTGCGAGAATTGGCAACAAATGCATCCATAACATGGCATATTGGCTTGGCGAGCCATATCTCGGCATAGGTCCGTCGGCGCACTCCTATGACGGTGAGACACGCTGGGCAAACATTGATGATTGGAGAAAATATGCCACCATGGTCCTTGAAGGAGAAAAACCTCTGGCATTTTCCGAAAAATTAAGCAAATTTCAGAAAATTGAGGAGCTTGTAATGCTAAGATTGCGGCTTTCTGACGGAATAAATCTCGGCGAGCTTGAGGATAACACGAGGGATGCGATACTTGGTGCCGCAAAGGTGTTAATAGATGAAGGAGTGCTGGTTTACAACGGCAAAAACCTGTATCTTCCAAGGGAAAAGAGACTTTTAGCGGATGGCGTAGCGCTAAAAATAATCACAGCAATGAAAAATGGAACTAATTGAGCTGCTAAAACCTGAACTCATCCGACTGCGAGTGGATATAGAAGACAAATGGGAGCTTCTGCGATACTTGGCAGGTCTTCTGGCAAGCACAGGCGAGGTTAAGAACGAAGAGGAGCTTTACCAAGCGTTGCTCACCCGAGAAAAAACTATGTCCACCGGTATCGGAAGGCAAATAGCCATTCCGCACGCGACTACGAATTCTGTTGAAAAAATTATTCTTGCCGCTATAACGCTCAGAAAACCTATCGACTACGAATCATTCGACTTCGAACCTGTTAAAGTGGTTTTTTGCGTTGCCTCACCTGAAGAAAAACACAAAAATTACATGAAAATACTTTCTGATATAGCGAAACTTTTCTCCAAACATGCGCTGACAGCCGATGATTTGTGGAACGCAAACACACCTGAAGAATTCATAGATTTAATAGCAAAAGCTGAGGAAAAAGTAAGCTGATTCATTATTGGACCAGTATAACCTCGCCATCGGGGCACACGATGCAATTTTCGTACTCAGCAGGAACGAGCCTCGCACCCGGAAGAACAACGGAATCTTTAAGTTTTGCACCACTCGGCACGAATGCACCACCATTTATCGCCACAAAACCCTCAAATAACACTCCGTCCTCTACATGCGCAGTATCGGCGATGAAAACTTTTTTACCATTACTGGGATGGTGAGCCATACCGCGTAGTAATATGTCGCGATGTATTTCGTGAAAACTTTTGTGCGTACCAATGTCGCGAAAATAGCCGGTAGCTATTGCTGCTGCAACCTCACCCTTATTAACCCAAGGCGCGAGCGCGTCCACTAAATTTCGCTCCCCTTGAAAGCTTTCCAAAACTTCAGGCTCAAAAAAAGCCACACCTGAGTATGTCAGGCAATGACTGTATCCATCGCAATCAAAACCAGCGACCAACTCATCGTCAACCTTTACCTTCCGCGCGGTGTCGTCATCCACAAGAATAAGAGTTGCGGCTCTTCCGCGCTGGCGATGTACACTATATAACGCGCTCAGGTCGAAATCCTCGATAACATCTGCGTTGTGAATCAAAACTGTCGTTTTTGGTTTTACTTTCGCAGCCATGTTGGCGAGACCACCGGCAGTCCCAAGGATAATGGGTTCAACGATAACTTCAATATCACCGCCTTCACGCACAAAGTCAACAATCATCACTGATTTATGACAAGCATTAACGAAGACTTTTTGGACCCCAAAACTTTTGATTCTCTCCACAACAAGTCTGAGCGCCGGAATTCCCGCGACAGGGACTAAAGCCTTTGGCATAAAATTAGTGATAGGAGCAAGTCTTTTCCCCAGTCCGGCAGCCAGCACAAATGCATATTCAGGAAAGTCGCGCATGGATGTAAACCTTTCTTGATTTTACCCTGAGGTTAACTTTCACGCATAAATCACCCACGCAGGCACAAGCGACCAGAAAAGATAATTTCCGAATTCCTCGTGAGGCTCATCCACACCAAGAATCAAGTCGAGATACATAAACAGCGGAAAGTTCCCATTTCCATCACCGAGTCTCCAGAAACGTTTAAGCGCGTCCTCTTTGGCCACTTTTCTTCGTTTTTTCACCTCACTGCTCCAGTCTTCGCGCCCTGAAAATACTGCTTTTGCGCTATCGTGAGCCCAAGCATAAATGTCCACAGCAGCATAATCGCAAACCCTCAGGTGAAACTTAGCCGACCTATCATCTTCTGGCGGGTCACCCCTAAAGGTAAACTGCGATAGCGGTTTGATAACCTCTGCAGCCCGTCGTGAAAGCAAAATCATGGGCGTTGCGAATGCCGAGGCAAAAGCCACACACTCAACAGCAGATGTTGGGACACCAATCCTATCTGCGATACCATCGAGGAAATCGGGAAACTCAAAAGGATGCTTTATGTATCTTATTTTGCCCTTTTGAGGTATCTTGTCCCAAAGTTTGGGAGGAACACCAAGTTCTCTGTAACGAAAATGCTTTACCAGCCAGCTTATAGCATCATCCTCGCTTTCGTCGCCCAAGCCAAAAAGCATTCCACGCAAATTCTTAACGAGTGCGATGTATTCAGGGTTAAGCATTAGCTATCAATGATACTAAGAGGGTTAACATCAGTCATGCCGATTCTTACTGCGTGCTCGAACTGATGTCGCCACGGAACATTCGGATGCACCCTATCGAAAACATGCGCACCCACAAGCTTTATAGATTCAGCATCAACAATAACGGGGTCAAAGCCAGCAACAAAACCCACATCATCGTGCACCACATGAGCCTCGCCGGGCAAACAATCGCAATCTTTGGTTACTTTAAGCAGTGCATTTATCACCACCGAACGGTCCTTTATCATGTTCCACACCGCGGCGGCGGTCTCGACGAGACGCTCCTGAAACACGCGCTTATCTATCTCCCACATCACCCTAAGCGCCACAGCAGGACACATAGCTATGCATTGCGCATCGCCAATGCACGCATTAAGGTCAAATTCAGGATAGCCATCCTCGCCCCATCGGGCAGCCCCCACAGGACAAACCTCAATGCAAACACCACATTGTGTGCACTTCTCTTTGTTAAGCTGAGGATGGGCGTCCGAATGCATCCTTTGCTTCTGTGCCCGCGACGCGAAACCCATGGAAATGTTTTTCATAGCGCCGCCGAAACCCGACGCCATGTGCCCCTTGAAGTGTGAAAATATAACGAATCCATCAGCCTGATTTATTATCGATGCAACCTCTACAGACTGAAAATTGGGGTATCCTACCTCGACCACAAAAACATCTCGACCACCCAACCCATCACCTATAACGACCGGACAACCGAGCCTATCGGGGGTATAGCCATGCTCGTATGCTGTTTGAAGAGAATCCACACCGTTGCGCCGTCCTCCCGAATAAAGAACCGTGGTATCAACAACGAACGGTTTCGCACCCTGCTCCTTAAGCCACGAAGCTACCAACGCCGCATAATCAGGTGGAAGATAGCTTTCGTTGCCTCGCTCACCCCAGTGAAGTTTTATTCCGACTACATCACCTTTCTTAAAAAAGCCATCAAACTTCCCAAGTATTCTTTTCAACGCTTTCAGGTTTTCCTCAACGCTCTTACCTGACGGCTCAAAAAAAACATCTTTTGTCCTTACCATACCCATTTTTATTTACGCTTTCTTCTTGACACAAAATACGCCACGGAACGATTCCATGTTCTTTCTTCCTCGTCGGTGAAAAAGCACGCTGGTAACTCACCGCGCGAACGATGATACGCTATACAAAGGCAGCACCGCCCTTTCTTATCGCATGGCTCGTAAGTGCAATTGCACCTCGCAAGATTGTTTTCGTATTCAGGACACTCCATAGCAAAACCTCCTTTTAATTTCAACTCCGTCACATATCGATTGCATTGTATAAATTTTGTTCATGCCCTCGTTCGCTCAAGAGTTTTGTTGATTTTTCCTGACTTATGCCTTGCCCACTGAGTTTTTATGTAACCAGCTACAACATTTAAATGAGCACGGCTTACCGATACTATTCCATAACCATCATCCCATCTTGGCGGTGACTTTACGGCCATTTGCTCAACCAAAAATATCTTTATCTGTCTTTTAAGAAGCTCCACCAGCGCTCCCGGCGCCACACCAGACATAAGCTTTACCAGCATGTGAATATGATCCTCAAGCACAGCCACAGCAAGCGGTTTGTAGCCGAAATCGTCGCCATGTTGCAAAAGATAGCGCTCCAATATCTTCTGTGTCGCCTTGTTCATTCTTTCCGAGTCAGCCGCCACACGCCAGATGAGGTGACAGTATATTTCTGAAAATCCGAGTGGCATAGAAATTAAACTCAGGTAAACAGCGATAAACGGAATTTATGCGTGCCTATTCACCGTTTACTTTATCAGAACTGCACGCCTAATTATTGTCTTACTTCCGCTCTGAATCCGAACGAGATAAATACCGGATGGCTCATCTGACATATCCAGATTTACACTTAACGCTTCGTTTAACCTGAGTGAACGAGTTAGCCTACCTGTGATGTCATAAACATCAAGCCTGCCAGTAAAGGGTGCGCTGAAAACAATTCTTGTGGTGGCGTTAAATGGATTCGGCGCAATGTCTATTTCAAGCTTCCTTGGAACCCTCTCCGCAACACCCGACCCAAAAACGGCAGAATCCACATTCGATGGTAGCGATGCCAGCGAGTCTTCGTAAAATGCCACGGCGCGATAGTAATAGCTTCCTCGAGCATCAATGCTGTCGTCAACGAAGGTGTATGGCGCCCCAACAAGTTCCCCTATAACCTTGCCCATTGTAGCTGCAAATGCCGAGCGATAAATTTTAATCGCAGTAAGCCTGTGACCGCTAACCGTGGAAGGCGGAGGAGTAACATTAATCGTTGCTGAATCCCCGATTCTCATCACTCTAATACTCGGAGAAGGTATCAACGAAAGGTTGAATGAAAGCTCATAGTTTGCGTTTGAATCCACACTTATTGTGGTTTCCTGCGGGAAGAAACCGGGGCAAAGAGCAGTGAAAGTCAACTCACCTGTATCCACCGGGGTGAAAACAAACCATCCGTCCTGATCGAGCTTAACAATGTTTCCCCTGCTCGTTACAAGCATCAACCCATCAGGTGGCACCCTTCCTGCAGCCCTAATAGTCCCGGTAACGCGACCCCACTTGCTTCTTGTGGTGAAAAGAATTGCTCTCCCGAAATCGAGCAACCCCTTGGTAGTTGCAGGATACCTGTGGCAGAAAGCGTACTCAAGCCCTATCCGCTTGTTAGGATGCTCAATGCCCACAGTGCAGTAATGCTCAAGGTTATCCTGATCGTGAATGTCTTTGTATTGGAACAAAAGCATCGCATCGCCGGTTGGGGTGGGATAGTGAGCGGGGTCGTAGAAAACGACTTCGAACGAGTTCGCCATGGAAAAGTGCGTATGATAAACGCTGTCCCACTCGACAACGAACAGATGGTTTAATGAATCGTAGAATGTATAAGCTTCCCCACGGTCACCATCGAGGTCATCCCAGAACGGCGCGATCATGCCGAACGGTCCACCGGCTGAGGGTATTGGCTGATTAACGAAGTCAATGTGCCAGTACGGGAGACTACCGCCGAGATAAATCCAGCCGTTGTCGGAAAATGTTATCCTGTCGTAGGTTTCGCCGTAGAATTTTATCGGAAAAGGCAAAGCAACCTCAACCGTTATGTCGTCATACATGGGGTAAAATGTCGCCGTATAATCGGAATGACTAAACCAGTCAAACACGGGCGCAAAAGAAGAACTATCACCGTCTTCGTAGGCGAAATAACCGTAGTAGTCAGGTCCAGTAGGCGATGTTGCAAGGGTTCCGGGGGTTGGCACGAAATATTTGCCCAAGAAACGGTAGTCATCACCGTCTTTGATGTAAAACTCTATCGGCGCGCCGGCACCGCTTGGCGCACTCTCCGCGAGTCGAACTAAAATAGGTGAATCAGGATACCCCGGCACTGTATGCCCCACTCTTGGTAAAATTTTGGTAAAATTCCTCAAATAAACGAGCCCGCTCGGCGATAATGCCACCAAAACGAGCGAATCAACGACTCCTTCGTTCTCGTTAACCACAAAGGGTGTAATCTCACCGGTCTCGCCCGGCTCAAGAACCCCATCCCCGTCGCCGTAGAGCGTGTCCGAGAAGAAAACTGGATACAAAGACAGTTTGACATGATTCACGGGAACTCTAATCTGGTGCACAATGGGATGGAAATCAGCGGGATAAAGCGTAAGCCAGCAGGAAATGAATTTCTTGTCCATAAAACTATTCTTCATTGAAGCCTCGAAGCGAAGCCAATGAACCCTACTTGATGAGTCGAATTCGCAAAGCGTGGAGTTAAGCACAAGGTTATCATCAAGGGACTGAAGAGTAGCAAAGCCAGATACATCCCTGTTGAAACTCACTTTTACCGCTATCTGAAAATGTTCCCCGAGGTCAGCGATACCGTTATTGTTGCCGAAATAGGGTGCTATCGTCGAATCGTTAATGATAACCGTATCCACGAGAGAAACAACCTTCTCGAGGGTATCGTGTAACGGAAAAGTATCGACATATGGGAGGAACTGGTCTGCGGTAACGGTAAGAACCAGTGTGTCTATTACTTCATACGATGGCACGGGCAATATCGCCTTGCCCAATGGATTGGTTCTTTCAATGTGGAAGAACTCATCGTGCAAGTTAATAAGTGTCACAACGGCATCGGAGACTGGTCCTGTGGAATCGCGAACATTAACCTCGATGTAGCCGCCGCCAAAACCAATGTCGCTTCTGGTAACATCGAGCGTGTCGGGGATTGTAACCCACACTCTCAAGCCGGGGTCACCGAGCATGTTGTAGGTATTGTAATACTTCCTTATGCTCGATGTCCAATCTATGAGGGAATTGTAAAGATTAGCCTTGCTCATAAAGAAAGCCTGTCCGAACCTGTGGAGCCTGTGCTCAAATAGAGCCTCATAGAACCCCACATTAATTGGATTATTGTATCTCGTATGAGTGCCGTGGTCGGTAGTTCCGTAAAATGCTACACCACCTCTTGGCTGCCTTGGCGAGCCAACCCTGAACCATGCTTCGCAGAAGTATGTTCCCGAACCGCCGTAATCACCTGTTCCACAAACTATAGATGTTACTATCGGAGTCTTATAAGTGTTATTAAGCGCCAGAACATTGGAAACCCTGTAATACGGTTCATACCACCCAGCCGAACCTGCCCAGCCACGATAATCTATTATCCCCACTCCAGCGTTTATCACATCAGTTATCCTTGATGAAGGAATGTGCATGGTCGATGACTGGAAAAGGGTGTCAAAGTGAGTAAAACCATGTCTCATGGCTATTTCCGCAACCCAAAGCGTATTAAACGGCGGCGATATAGCATGAAGATAGGTCGAAACGCAAAGCCCCTTAAGCATCCAATCCCCGACCCTGACATCGCGTTCGTAGTAAATTTGCTTCGCGAGCATAGAGCGCGCCTCGAAAACATTGGCACAAACATATCTGCCAACTATAACATCAGGTATGAAATCAGTGCCAACAAGCGTGGAATACGGATGGTCCGATGTGTAGCGTGAATATCCATAGTCGGGAATTCTCGAATCGTCGCCTATAAGAATAACAAGGTCGGGGCGAGGATACCAGTTGTCATAGGCATCCTTTATGAAGTTTTTAATGTTGTCCTTGCCCGAGCCAGTTTGAGAAGGATACATAGCTGTGTAAACATAGAAGCCACATTGCTTTCTCCATTTCACCCACTTTTGCGCTTCCGAATAGTAATCATCATAAATTATCGCGAGGTAAACTCCCTCATAAGGTTGCTGGGGCTTTGGAAGGCTTTCCGCATTGACAACTATCGACGAAAGCATGTCGTAGAAAATCCGTGAATCGGTATCTATGTGGCCTAATGGCGCATCGAAGTTAACCGTAAGCTGAAGCTTTTTTATCAGAATAAGATTGTTTCCTACTTTCTGTGCAGATGCCACTCTTATCGCCCACAAATCCGCAAATCGAGCAGTCCCAAAGCGTTCGAGCCATACCACATCGTCAGGAAAAACATTGCCCACCTCAGTTGACGGGACAGAGTAATCAACTTCGCCCGACTCGAAAACTGGTTGGGGCACCTCAGGCACCGAAACTCCCACAAGAGTCTCTGAACTAATTACTCTAAACTTAACGAAAGCCTCGGCATCTATAGGAGTAACGAAAAGCCTTGAGGTAACAGGAATATTGGGCAACCCAGGTATAGCAAACGATGCATCCTCCATATTAAGCACAACATGCCCATCCTGGTCGTAGCTCACCTCACCTTGAAACATCACTTCAGCATGAAACCCTGTCGAGAAAGAATTAATACTCCATTCGGCTCCCCAGATAACACTTATAGAAACCAAAAAAATAGTAAACCATGCCCCTTTCACGAGAAAACCTCCCCTGCTTTCGTTCATGCGAAACACCGACATAATATCAGAGTTTCAAATACTACCTCCCAGCGAAAGCAATTTTTGCCTTACTGACTGTAAATTTGATGCATCGGGATATTTTTCAAGAATTTCCGAGAAAATTTTCGTAGCCTTAGCATTCTCCCCTGCTTTCACATAACGATCTGCTATGATTTCCATAGCAAGCGGAGCGTAAAAGCTTTCAGGAAACTTTTCGACAAGCTCATATAGCGTCTCATACGCCAAGCTGTCATTCATAGTAAGCTGACATTGAGCCTTTTTCCAGTAAATCATGTCCATAATACCTTCCGAAGCACCTTTTTTGGTCAACTCGTTGAACTTGTCAAGTGCCGCTGCCGTATCGTGCGTGAACATGTCAAATAAAGCCTCTCTAAGCTGTTTTACGCCATCTTCTGCCTCCTGCAAAACGAGCAAATACTCAACACCGTCATTAGCGAACCTGCTATCTGGATACTTTCTTATTGCGGCATGAAGCGCCATTTCCGCCGTATCGTCAACCCCAGCAAAAAACATGTTGAAGGCATAAAGATAGAAAAGCTCATCACTCCGTTTGTAAACATTTAGCGCTTTCACAAGATAGCTTTTCGCTTCATCGAACTTCCTTTCACACATGCGAATTTTGGCCATAAGCACGGCAACCTGCTCGGGAATCGTGCGCCTATACATCGGAAATGCTCCAAGCGCTTTTTCGGCTGCCTTCGTATCGTGAAGATTCTCAAGGTAAATCTCGGCAAGTAGTATTGCTGCTTCGCCCTTAAGCTGAGGGATGCCGGAGTCGAGTATATTCTCAAGTATTTTTGCCGACTCCCTGAATTTCCCGAGACCTCGCAACGCCTTGGCTTCAAATATCGGTACCCTCGATTTTAGACTCGCGCAATTTATCTCGTCAACCCTTTTCGTGGCGTCATATGCGACCTCGAATTGCTTCTTTTTGAGCATATCGACGATAAATGTAGCAAGCAGATTCCCACGCCTCGACGGCTCTCGCGATTTCTCCGCCTCAACTATAGCATCGAGTGCCTTATCATATTCGCCAAGCTGCTGTTCCACCACCGATATAAGTCTCCATGTCTGCCAACGCCTTACATCCGTGGAAAAAAGTGCATTAAGCGCCTTTTTAAGCGACCTAAGCTCGTCCGGTGTCCTGTCACCAATGCTCAGTCTGCGCTCGACCTCGATAAATCTATCGGGATATTTTTTAAGGAATAGCGTATATTCTTTGACAGCACCGCTGAAGTCACCTTTGATCTCGTAAAGCCTTGCTAAATCGAGGGAAAGAAATGTATTGTCCTTAAGCGACTTTCGCGCCTTTTTTATAAACTTTATATCCTCATCTATATACCCACGAGAACTAAGCATCCCGTGAATCCTCACCACCATCGGTTGGTTATACGGGTCAAGCTTCATTGCTTTTTCCACGGCATCCATAGCCTCGCTCGACTTTCCCTGCGCGAGAAGGCATTCCGCCATGTCAACCCACAAATCGGCGCTGTCCGGATTCGCAAGAACCATGGAATTAAGTATTCGCACCGCGCCATCGTAATCTTTAAGCCCCTTATATGCCTCAACGAGAAGCCCCTGAACCTTTATGTTTCCGGGATCAGCAAGCAGAAGGCGCTCCAGAACCTCTTTCGCTTCCTCGTATTTGCCTATTACTAAATATCTCTGGGCAAGCTCAAGGTCGTGCTGGCTCGTAGCAAAACAATAGCCAACAAGAAAAACCAGAATCAAGGCTATCAAGAATTTGAGATTAATGGTTCCAATCATGTTCTCATAGCAAACAATAAAATTAGGGCATGGATTAGTGCCCATGCCCATCAGTTATGCATGATTTAATCATTACTTTCTGCGTCTTTGGAATTCTTCTTCTCCTTGCCCTCTTTCGACTTCTCCCATCTATCGTAAGCGAGGATTATTTCCTGAACAAGCGGATGCCTTACGACATCGCGTTCGGTAAGGTAAACAAATTCTATGCCGGGGATATCTTGAAGTATCCCCTGCGCATTCACAAGCCCCGACATAGACCTATCGGGAAGGTCTATCTGGGTTACATCACCTGTAATGATAGTTTTGGAGTTCATGCCCAATCTCGTCAAAAACATTTTCATCTGGCGTATAGTCGTGTTCTGCGCCTCATCAAGTATAATGAACGAGTTGTTAAGCGTTCTTCCGCGCATGTAAGCCAACGGTGCTATTTCTATTATTCCCGTTTCAATGTGTCTTTCCACCTGCCCTCTGGGGAACATTTCGTAAAGGGCATCGTAAAGCGGTCTGAGGTATGGGTCGACCTTTTCCTTCATATCGCCCGGCAGAAAACCGAGCTTCTCGTCAGCTTCCACAGCAGGACGAACGAGAATTATTCTATCAATGCGCCGCTCTCTTAGGAATCGCACTGCACACGCAACGGCAAGATAGGTTTTACCAGTCCCCGCAGGACCTATAGCAAAAACGAGGTCGGACGAAAATATAGCCTGCACATAACGCTTTTGACCCTCGCTTCTCGGACGAATAGGCACACGGCGATTGGTCATTATTATCCTGTCATCATCTGGAACTGCGGCAGCTTCCTCGCCCTTTATCATTCTTATGGCATACTGAAGCATTTGCTCGGAAACTATCCCTCCAGAGGCGAGATGTTGAATCATGTCCTCGAAAAGCTCCTTAACCTGAAGCGCAGGCTTCTCCTCACCGTAAATCTGTATCTCGTCACCTCTGGCAACGATTCTTACTGGGAACTCGAGCTCTATCTCTTTAACGAATGCACCGCTCTGACCAAAAAGCTGCCTCTGGTCTATCCCGACTGTGGAAACCCTGTAAGGCTTCCTCGAATATGTTATCTTCTTAGCTCCTCCCATTTTTCTATACTTGCCTCCTAAAGTTTATTTTTTCGTCACTATACTATATGGCTATTTGCGCATAAATCAAGTAGATATTGACAAATGCGCCTAATATGGACGGAAAATGCCTCTTTACACCTGCCACTTCAAGGCTTCCAGTAACAAATATTGTTGTATGGACATCTTTTGCAATAATCCTTTTTATCAGGTGGCATAAAATCCGAGTGAAAAAGTTTGTCAAGACTTTCCTCGATTTTGGCGAGCCTTCCGCCAGTCAGCTCCTCCACAGCGGAAAATGGTAATTCCTGAATTTCCAAATCACCCCACCTAAGCATTCGCGCTATATATTTACCTACATCCACCCTGAAACCTAACCTCACCAACATCTCAGCGTAAGCCTGAAGTTGAAATTCCTTACCTGCTACAGTCTCAACTTTGCCTTTTCTGAACGGCAAACTGCCCGTCTTGTAATCAACAAGTGATACATTAAGGCTTTTTTGCCCAATGTCCACCCTGTCTATGCGCCCTCTTACCGATAGCTCTTCACCATCCACCATAAAGTCAAGCTCCACGCCAACCTCGAAACCCACAGGTATCCGCGGAATCCCGTCGTCGTATTGGATAAGCATCGGTATGAGCTTAACAAGTCTGTCAATGCTTACTTTCTCCTTCACCTCAGTCTCATAAATCAAAAGCGCAGGTTCCTCCTCCCACAACTTTTCGAATTCGGCGAGGACCAACTCGTTAAGTCTTTCAGCTTCCTGCCATAATTCGTCAGCGGAAAAAGCAAAGCTATCGTATAGTCGCATAAAATTTCTCTCGTCCCGAAGTCCGAATGCCTCCACGAATTCCCTTAAATTATCAAAAGTAAAGTCTTTCCCACCTACTCCAAAATGCGGGGCATCGAAAACCTTACCGAATCTTTCCACAAAGAATTTTCTTAACGCTTCATGAAATGCGGAACCCAACGCTGCAGGTTCTGGTTCGAGAGCGACTTCCACAGGCTGAGGCTCACCGACGACCCTTTCAAACCAGAATCTTATCGGGCAATTGAAAAAGGTCTCAAGCTCTCTTATCGTAACCCCACGAGTGATTGTATCTCGCCTTAATCGTTCTATGTCTTCCGCATCAAGCTTTTCTGATAAGGGGCGAATAAGATATGGTGACTTCTTTTTATCATAGCCTCTCTTTATTAATTCCCATAGCTCCAAAGTTTTTTTCTCCGCGATTTTCGGTTCATAGCCTAATGAACGCATTATCTCGTCTATAGGGTGACATATGGCAAGCTCACGCTCTCCATCCGATTCAGGGATGCTTAATACAATTCTTTCTGCGAGCAACAATGTTTCAAGCAAAGCGAGACGGCTAACCTCAACGCGGTCCGAAACAAAAGGCAAAAAGCTCGTGTAGTCTTCGTCAAGTATAGGATTGTAAACATGCCGCAGAGGAAAATTATCCCTGTGAAAACCTATGAAAAACGCCAAGCGCGGCAAAGTTCCTCTCGCTTGAAGAACTCTTGTAAGCCTTACCCCAGAAAGCTTTCTTTCCTCTCGCTCAGGAGCGAATAAGGACGCAATAATCTCGACTATCTCGTAGCCCGAAAGCTTCGAGCCTGCATAAATCCTCTTAAGTTCCCCAACCAACTCCAAAAGCTTGCTCCACTGCGCGCGTAGTTCGCCCGATTCGTCCAGCTTCAGAATCTCTTTTACACGAAAAACTTCTTCTATTAACTTCAAAAC
>JAGGRZ010000086.1 GCA_021159335.1 bacterium | reverse complement strand
AGTCAAAATTCCGCCCGCCTCAAGGGCAGAAAAAATACCGGGTGGTTGGGGAGTGCTGCTTGATGATGTGATATCAGGGATTTATGCAAATATCGGGCTTTGGATTCTGATACTTTTAACGGGGGTGTAAGAACATGCCCAAGGCAGCGATAATAACCATAGGCGATGAAATACTAAGAGGGAGGATAATAGATACCAATTCGGCATGGCTCGCGAAAAAGCTTTTTCTTCTTGGGGTAGATGTCATTCACCACCAAACCGTCCCTGACAGGTTAGATGCGATATCCAAGGCTCTATCGTATGTCAATGAAGCCGACATAATAATAACTACTGGCGGACTCGGTCCCACACCTGATGACGCCACAAGAAAAGCCTTATCCGAATTTCTCGGTAAGAAACTTATTTTCCACGAGGAAATAGCGAAGACCATAGAGGAAAGGTTCATCAAGCGTGGTATAAAAATGCCCGAAGTGAACCTCGTTCAAGCCTATTTGCCTGAGGGGGGAATAGCGCTCGAAAATCCCGAAGGCACCGCACCCGGAATATTCGTCGAATGGCAAGGAAAGCTAATCTTCCTCCTTCCCGGACCACCAAGAGAAATGCAAGCAGTTTACCATTCGGTGGAAAAAATACTCAGGGAAAGAATTAAGGCAAAAAAAGTTCTGAATGCAATTTTCAAAACGATAGGTGTGCCCGAATCGGTCATAAACGAATGGATACAAGGAAAACAAATTCCTCAAAGTGCACAAATATCTTACTATCCATCACTTCGAGGAGTTGATGTATTTATCGTAGCTCGCGAGGAAAGCGTACTTAACGAAACCAAGAATATCTTATCGAAAATTCTGGGGAAATACACCTTCTCTCATAGTGAGGAGGAGCGTATAGAAAAGGTTATCGGGGAACTCCTCAGAAAAAGAGGGCAAACGCTTGCCACAGCGGAATCCTGCACAGGCGGGATGCTTGCGTCCTGGATTGTCGACATTCCGGGAAGTTCCGATTACTTCCTCGGTGGAGTCGTATCGTACTCGAATGAAGCCAAAATGAAGTTCCTGGGCGTTTCGGAGGAAAACCTCATAAAATACGGTGCCGTAAGTCCACAGGTAGCATTTGAAATGTCAAGCGGCGTCAGAGACCGTTTTCAAGCTACATTCGGAATAGGCATAACTGGCATAGCAGGACCCACAGGAGCGACTCCCACAAAACCTGTCGGGTTGGTCTACATCTCAGTTGCCTCGCCGGAAAAGGTTTGGGTTAGAAAGTACCATTTTGTCGGTGGAAGAAACGCAGTTCGCACAAGAAGCGCGACCGCTGCACTAAACATGCTATGGGTGGCGCTGAAATATGGTGAACTGGAAGACTACCCATTTGAAGACGGCGGCGAGTTCGCACGGTAATAACCACGAATACTGCAACCAAAATTTTTTGCGGAACCTCTTGCTTTTTAATGGTCATTATTATAAAATTATTTTAGGAGGTCGGATATCGTTTAATGCGCTCGTTTTTATACAGTATTATAATATTGTCTTATTCTATTAATGTTTTCGGGCAGATGGTTCTCGTTGATGATGCGCCTTTCTGTGGACATCACGACACGACCACATTTTCTGCCATATGGGACTCATTACGCGCACACGGTGCGACAGTTCACTTTACATCATCAGTAGGTAGGTTTCCAACTCTAAGCGGATATGACCTCGTGATACTTATGCATCATAATTACTGCTCGAGTGCTGGTTTTTCATATTCCCAGCGGACTCAGCTTATAGATTTCGTCTGCCACGGCGGAAACCTGTTAATAATGCCAATAGTAACCGATGATGTTAGCCCCCACAATCAACTCCTTGGTGACAGTCGATGGGCAACGGGTCTCTCATTCGACGGGAGCGGCGGAAGAATTTACACGACGAATATCGCCTCACTACCACCCTTAACCAATGGAGTTAGCCATCTTTTCTTCTTTCTCACAGCACTCATAAATGTTTCCCCGCCGGCAATGCCATTCGTATGGGACAGCAGCGGCACGAAAGTGATAGCAGCAATAAGTTACCCGCGGAGACTTGACGGCGAAGACTGCGACTGCCACCTCGGCGGAAGAATAGTAGCTATAGCCGATTGTCACACATTCGAGGTTCCCGTGGTCGGTTATGCCGAGCCAATGGACTTTAGGTTTATAATAAATACGGTTACAGCACTGGCGCGCGTATCCGGCGATACTCTCCAGAATTGTATACACCCCGAGGGGGTTCCCATCATAGATTCCACAAATTGCGCTGACCCAGGCGACACAGTTAACATTTGGGGCGATGGTTTTCCCGATTCAGTAGTGCTTCTCTTCGACGGCGATACAATAAGTTTTACCAGACACGACAGCACACATATCTCATTCGTCGTGCCCGATAGTGCGTCGCAGGGAATTCACACAGCCACACTCATAATTAACGGGAGAAGATTCTCAACACCGATAAGAGTTTACTGTGACTGGCTTGAGATAAGTCTTATAACCCCTTATTGTGCTGATGTGGGCGATACAGTTTACTTTTATGGTTCAAATTTCTCAGATAGCGCTATCATTCACTTCGGCGATTCACTTCTTGATACGAGTCAATTCGAGATAACGAGCGACACAACGGGATGGCTTATCATTCCTGACACAACAGGCATTCCATCAATCGGTAGTTTTCTCGATTCGCGCAGATTCTCAATTTGCATTGAGAACGAGCCAACCCAAGTAGCGTGCGCAAGCATTCTTGTCCCATGCCCGTGCCCGCCAGAAAGCGCAGCCGATATATCAATTGAAATAATAGATTTCTTCGAGCGAACCGATGGCACCGACACAGTCTATATAATCTACAACCTTGATGCGGATACCATTCAGAATATCATTCTCTTCTGCTCATCTGATGGCGGTTCGACCTGGACAGTTCCCTGCACAACCCTTTTCGGTGATGTGGGGGACAGCATAAGCCCCGGCGAAAGCCTCATTATAAGCTGGGCTGCTGGCGTTGATGTTCCTGATACAGAGCATTCTCGCTGGGCTTTCATGATACAAGCAGTCGAGCATCTACCGGGTTCCGCGAGCGACACATTAAATTATATAGTACGCGACAGCGACGACCCTGGCGTTACATTCAGTTGGATAGATACAGCGGATGGGGACTCAGTTGACACAATTCTTTGCAATTGCACTGCGGGATACACCTGTGACGACAGCTATCATCGCATCAACCTGCCTTTCGTCTTCACATTCTACGGTGACACGCACAGCTTTATGTATGTATCCACCAATGGATTCATAACTTTTAATACCGCGGGCGCATGGTGGTGGATTAACGACCCTATCCCGGATGCATCAGCGCCAAACAACTACATAGCTGCACTTTGGGACGATATCTACATTAGGCCGACAAGTTGCCTTTATGTCGTTTTCGGGGGAACAACGCCTAATCGCTGGGTAGCCGTCATCTGGCGAAATGTGGGGCATTACCTAACATTTTCATCAGCCACCTTCTGGACATTTGAACTGATAATATACGAGGACGGCACCATAATTTTCCAATATCTTGACCTTAACGGATGCCCGCTTTCCGGGTATGACTACGGCGGAAGCGCAACAGTAGGGCTCGAAAATGCATCCGGGACCGGCGGCTATCAATACTCTTACAACTCAGCAGTTCTATCGGACTCATTCAGAATAGAATTCATCCCTTCAGTCGAATGCCCTTACGGCGCGATATTCGCATCAGACATATCTGAACTTGGTCCTGTTGACACAAGAAAACCATCGGTTTCTGTGAATTGTCCGCCTAACGGCAATGCGGGCGAATTAACCACGATAAGCTGGACCGTTGTTGACTCGTTTATTCCACCTTTAACACTTGGGCCACCTTTTCCCATAACAATAAGCTACTCAACAGACGGTGGCGGAAGTTGGCATTCGATAGGAACCTACGAAAATACTGGTTCGACCAGTTGGCGTTACCCAAATGTAATAGCAGACAGCGTTACTATAAGACTTTGTGCCATAGACAGCTTTGGACACATTCGATGCGACACATGCGGACCATTCTCCATTACTGGTGACACAACAAGGCCATGGGGCTACGCCTACTCTGATACATGTTCGCCCGATTCTGTGGTATTTGTGGTGCACGACAGCGCCGGAATAGACTGGAGCAGCGTGTGTATTCTCGACCCTATAGGCATTCTTTGTTATCCTGATTCAATGGATGTTATAAACGACACAATACTCGTTTTCCACACAAGGTTGCCCAACTCCCTGCTTGATGGCACAGTAAGGCGAATCATAAGAATGGTAACACTGAGCGATAGCAACGGCAACACTATGAGCGAGAGTATTTTAGAGGATTCCATGACCGTATTTTTCAGGCATCCCTGTTGCTATCCTGCAGTGGCATGGCGCGTGTGTCCGGAGGGTACCATGGATACAATTTTTACATCCTGCGCGCCAGTTAATGTTATTTTCGCTGTTACAGATACTTCAGGAGAAACCATTGACACATCAAGGATTTACTTAAGTCGGCGCATAGGCGGATTGATAGAGCCTGTGCCACGCGATTCCGTAACGATAACGGTCGCAGGAGATACTGTCTACATAGGTGTCTTGGGCATTTTTTCGGACAGTTCAATAATATCCATTAACATTGACAGCATATTTACCACCAACAATTGTAAAACATCCCGCTAAGACATCGCGGGATGCCAATAGAATGGTAAAAAATTTGGATTAACTAATTAAAGGTCGTATTTATATAAATCATCTGGGATTATGAAACTCACAATAACAGAACATGGTTCAGGATATCCACATGCAGGAGAAGAATAATTCCAGTTATAATTATAACCATAGCAATCATCGTAATAAGTAGTATTATAATATGAATTCATTCTGTTTTTAAGAACAGCTTTAAGATTTTCCATACAGCGATGTTTCCAGTCCATATCACAATAACAGCAGACAACTGCGCACTTAGATATAATTATGTCAGCATAAGTTAAAGTAAATGTGTATCTACCTTCAGGAACACTTCTTAAAGTTATGGTTTGATCACCCATTAACATTTCAATTCTCAAATCGTTAAAGTAACCATCAGGTCCATCAATATGGAGACTGCCGTAACGACCAAAGTAAAGCGATAATGGAAGTTTTATAGTGATATTGATTTTAACATCACAGTAATTTCTTTTTTCCTTCTCCTTATCGCTTTCCGGTTGCGGGGGTGGACTAACTTCAGGATTCATAGTACATCCTATGATAAATAAAAAACCTAATGAAACAATAAAAGACAAAAAATGTTTACTTTTTACCATGATTCCTCCTTTAATAAGTTATTATTCAATTAATAAATCTGACAAAATTTTTGTCAAGTCAATTTTTTATCTTGGATACAACTATTGCTCCAAGAAGTGACAAAAAGAATGCAGGTATAAGTTCGTAAATTATTGATTTTAGAAATTGAGTGTTATACCATATAACTGTTACCACAGGGCCTATAATGAGGCTCGCCAGCGCACCCCACTTGTTGAACTTTCTCCAATATAACCCAAGTATAACTATAGGCCCAAATGCAGCTCCAAGAGCGCTCCACGCATAAAGAACAAATGTGTATATAGTCCGCACATTAAGAAGCGCGAATATCATTGCAATACCCGTAAAAAGTATGATAAGCTCACGAGTGGTTTTTACCGCCTTTTTCTGCTCTATCGATTTTCCAGTTATTTTTACCCAGAAATCATTAACCAGCGTACTGGCGATGTAAATAAGCTGTGAATCAGCAGTCGACATTATAGCGGCTGTAACCGCCGAAAGAACCACACCAGCTATAATAGGGTGCGCATACGAACTCGTAAAATGTGGCAAAGCGTGCTCAGGGTCCGCAAGACCTGGCAGTAAAACCCGCGTTGCTATACCAAGAGTCACAGAACCAAAAAACACTATCGCCCCCCAAATTGAAAATATTAACGCAGAACGAGATGCTTCCCTCTCGTCCTGAACTGTTATGTATCGGATCACTATATGCGGCATCCCGGGATAGCCAAGCGCAATCCCAAGAGTTCCGATTATGAATGCCAAAGCACCAGTAGATGGAATAAAGTTCGCGAGTCCCTCTGCCGAAAGTTTAGCAATAATATTCCCAAAACCCCCGCTGATTATTACTGCGTAAATGGGGAACAAAAGCATCACAACAACCATCAATAGACCTTGAATAAGGTCGGTAAAACACACGGCAGCATATCCCCCCATAATAACATACATACCGATAATTATCGCTCCTATAAGCACTCCTGTTTGATAATCGAAAAGGTGCATTCCAGCAACGAACTTTCCCGAACCGGTGAACTGCGCAGTAACATAGGAGAGCATGAAGACTACTATTATCACCCCGCCAACAAATCGTAGTATATGTTTATCGTCACCGAGTCGCTTCTCAATGTAGTCGGAGAGCATGTAGATATCTTCGCCTGCGGTAGCGTGTCTTAGCTGCCTCATTATGAACACGGCATTAAAAAGAAATCCGAGCATGCAGGCTATAGCTGCCCAATAGGCTGCAACACCTTTGGAGTATCCAAGCCCGGCAAGACCGAGCATAACCCACGCGCTCTCACCACTCGCCGCCGATGATATGGCTGTTACCCATGCTCCAAGTCCCTTGTTGGCAGCAATAAAACCACCGTAGGTGCGGGCGTATTTGCGATCAGCCCATAAACCTATAAGCAACAAAACTACAAGATAAGTAACGAAAGTAACAACAATAGCTATTTGAGACCCCATATCACCTCCCTGTTTTACGGTAGTAAAAAATAAAAAATATTAAGGATAGGGAAAACGAAAATTGCTACCAATCAGATTGGTAGGGTAAGTTCTGCCCACTGCCGTGAAATAAAATTACCGCTTCGCGGGTTGATAGCATCTGCACACTCTGTCTGGATTAACCATGTAGTATGTTATGCTTTCAAGCTCACCGAGAAGATTCACATTCTTGAGGAAAAAACCTTCAGGTATGGGCACGCGAACTTCGGTGAAATTAAGAATTCCCTTTATTCCCGCATCGATAACCTTTTTTATAGCTTCCTTGGCAGCCTCTTTTGGAACAGCTACTATCGCTATCTGAATGTCGTTTTTCTTGGCAACTTTTCCTATCTCATCGGTATGATAAACCTGTATCCCCCTGTAGGTCTTGCCCACGAGGTTAGGGTCAATATCAAATATCGCGACCACATCAAATCCAGTCTTTTTAAGGCCTTTGTACTTCACAAGAGCCTTTCCTATATTACCAAGTCCCACAATAGCTACATTCCATCGTCTGTTTATACCAAGGATCTCTTCAAGACGCTCAATCAGTTCCTTCACATCATACCCTTTGCCTTTAACCCCAAAACTTCCGAAGCAGGAAAGGTCCTTTCTTACCTGAGCAGGGGTAAAACCATTTCGCCGAGCTATCTCCGTGGAAACAATATAATCCTTACCCTCCGCGAGTGCTTCTTTTAAAGTCCTTAGATAAACAGAAAGACGCTCGACAGTAGGCAGAGACATAACTCCCATGGACTGAGGCATGTCCCGCTCCTTTTTTAATCTTCATCATTAGGAGGAGGCGGTATGTATCCCTCTTTCATAAGAAGATGCACCTGTTCCCTCGCACTGCGAATTTTTTCCTCAGCCATTCGCATAAGTTCATCCTTGGTTCTTTTGACGCGAGCTACACCCTGCTCTATAGCCTTAAGAGCGACCGCAACAGCCTCACGAGGGAAAACCTCCCACTCCTCCATCAAAGGTATAATATAATCCTCTCTTAATCCTTTGTCCTCAGCAACTTTTGCGAGCTCATAGGCGGCTGCAAGGCACATTTCATCAGTTATAGTTTTCGCACGAACATCGAGCGCACCGCGGAAAATCCCGGGAAAACCAAGTGAATTGTTAACCTGATTGGGAAAGTCTGAGCGCCCCGTAGCCACTATTTTCGCGCCCGCTGCTTTGGCATCCCAAGGATAGATTTCTGGAACCGGATTCGCACACACGAAAAGTATAGGGTCACGAGCCATCAGTTTCACCCATTCTGGTTCAATAACGCCTGGTCCCGGTTTCGAAAGAGCTATAACCACATCAGCGTCCTTCATTGCTTCAGGTATCCCGCCGCTAATTTTATCTGGATTAGTTATTTGAGCAAGTTCCCATTTTTCCTTGTATTTCGTCGCCAAAATTTCGGCATCTTCGCGCTCTGTGTGAAGTATGCCTTTAGAGTCGACCATTATCACATTTTCTGGCTTAACACCAGCGAGGAACATCTGGTGTGCAACTCTGATGTTTGCTGCCCCAGCGCCCACCATAGCAACCTTGATTTCGGAAAGTTTTTTATTTACCAATTTGACCGCATTTATAAGCCCCGCCACAGTGACCGCAGCCGTTCCCTGCTGGTCATCATGCCAGACTGGGATATTAGCGCGCTTGCGGAGCTCATCAAGGATATAAAAGCACTTAGGTTGAGAAATATCTTCAAGATTAATCCCACCGAAAGACGGCTGAAGCTTAAGGACGAAATCGATTAGTTCATCTGGGTCTTTGGTGTCCACACATATTGGGAACGCATCAACGCCACCAAGATACTTGAACAACAATGCTTTGCCCTCCATAACGGGCATCGCAGCCTCAGGACCTATGTCACCTAAGCCAAGAACTCTCGTGCCATCGCTCACTACAGCTACAAAGTTCCCCTTGTTCGTATGTTCAAAAACAGTAAGTGGGTCATCCTTTATCGCAAGACAAGGTTTTGCAACCCCTGGGGTATACCATATTGCGAAATCGTCCATATTGCGGACTACACACTTTGCCATCACCTGTATTTTACCCTGATAGAAAGGATGCAGGCGCATGGCGTCCCTGCCCGGCTTCTCAGCCTTGCGAATCAACTCCTCACGCGTTAATTTTTCATCAGACATCTCAACGCCTCCTATGAGTTTGTGAAATTTATAACATAATATCAAAGTCCGTCATCATGTCAAGTCAAAACGGAAATATAAATGCGGTTTTAACTCATTATAACAATCTCTTTTTGCGAAAATTAAACTTATTAACTAATGCCACTAATTTTTCGATTTGACAAAAACAGTCAAAAGGACAA
>JAGGRZ010000085.1 GCA_021159335.1 bacterium | reverse complement strand
GGTTTATTGGCGATTATGAGGTCAAGGTTTTTTTCGAAAAGTTTTTTTCGCGCGTTCTCAATAATGTTTTCTGTTTCGAGCGAGAAACCCACAAGGGTGTGATTCTTTTTTCGTTTGCCGAGTTCAGCGAGTATGTCAGGGGTTTTGCTGAGCGTTATTGTTACGGTATTATTGTTTTCTTTTTTCATTTTTTGTTCGTATTGGGTCTGTGGGGAAAAATCGGCAACGGCAGCTGCCATTAACACGACATCGCACTTCCCAAATTCGGAAAGCACAGCTTCATACATTTCGTCGGCGCTTGTTACCTCGATTGCTTTCACTGGGGGTGGGGGCACGGATATGGGACCATGAATAAGCGTTACTGACGCTCCCATGCGCATAGCTGAATCCGAAAGCGCAACTCCCATAAACCCGCTTGAAGCATTTGATATAAAGCGAACAGGGTCGATGTACTCCCTTGTTGGGCCTGCGGTTATAAGGATTTTTTTGTCTTTAAGTTTTTTACGCCTGATAAGTATATCCTCGATGTATTCCACTATTTTCTTCGTTTTGGGGAATCTTCCTGCGCCGAGTTCACCGCAAGCGAGCTCACCACTTTCGGTAGGCATCACATAGTAGCCCAGTTCCTCAAGTTTCCTTATATTTTGGACAGTAACAGGGTTTAGGTACATAAATGTATTCATAGCTGGCACGAATACCACCTGACAGCGTGCGGCAAGCAGTGTCGTTGATAGAAGGTCGTCAGCAATACCGTTGGCTGCTTTAGCAATAAAATTGGCGGTTGCAGGAGCTATTAGTATCAAGTCTGCCCACTCGGCCCATTTTATATGGGCAAGGTGATACTCCTCATCGTCCTCAAACGAAGTAACAAGAACCTTTGTTGACAACGCCGAGCGAAAAGTCATGGGGCTCACGAAGCGGGCACTGTTTTCGGTCATTATAACCCTAACTTCGGCACCGTTTTTTATAAGCTCCCTTCCAAGGCAGACCGCTTTGTAAACCGCTATCGAGCCTGTCGTTCCAAGAATTATTTTTGCACCATCTATGCCCATTAAATTCGGATTGGCATTATTAACGAAAGATATTTGTACTCTTCAGGCTGGGGCAATGGCTCGACTATGCATGCTGTGGTAGGATTGAGCATGGCGAATCTGACATTCTCCGCAGGGATGTGTTCGAGCAAGTTGAGAAGCATTTTACCGTTGAAACCAATCTCTAAAGGTTCGCCATCATAGTCAACACTTATAACATCTGTGCCCTCGGAACCTGTGTCGAGGTCCTGAGCGAAAAGCTCGAGGCTGCCCTTGGAAAGCGTGAATTTTATCTGTGAGGTTAACTTGTTAGCTATAATTGTCATCAACTTGACACACTTTATGAGTTCCTCTTTATCAGCTATCATTATTTTATCGTTATCGGTAGGTATTACTCTTTCGTAGTCGGGGAATTTTTCCGAGATAAGTTTGGTCTGGAATCTAAAGTTATCGGCGCTGAATTGTGCTGCGCCGTTGCCCGCAGCTATTTCAACCTCGTCTGCCACAGTCTTTGATATAAGCGAGCTTATTCTCGTAGCTGCTCTTTCGGGAATGAAGAGCTCAAGCTTTTCCTCGAGTTCGAAAGTATGAGGCTTCTTAAGGAGAGCAAGTTTATGACCATCGGTAGCTACCATTCTTAGCTCCTCCGGGAAAAACTGGCATAAAAGCCCGGCGAGTGAGGGTCTGGCAGCGTATGTTGACATAGCATAGGTGGTCAGGTCGAGGTATTCGACGAGTGATGATGTGGGCAGCGTGAAAACCACTGTTGGTGCGCTTACTATTTCAGCTTCTGGAAAGTCCTGTGGGCTAACGCCGGGAAGCTTTATTCTGTGCCGTCCCTGGAGAAGGTTTAGGTGAAGGTCGTCTGTTTCCAGTCTTATGTCGGCATCATCCATGGCGCGAATAACATCCGAAAGCATTTTCGCTCCCACAGCTATCGAACCCGGTTCCTCAACTTCTGCAGGCATATTTATGAAAAGGCTTTGCTCTCTGTCCGTTCCGGTAAGCGTTAGCTTGTCCTCGCCAGTGGAAATAAGTATGTTCGCGAGGACCGGCTGGGTTGACCGTGCAGGGATTATTGAACTGACTGCTGATACCGCGTCCAATAGTTCATTGCGCGATATTAATACCTTCATTTTTTCCTCCTTTTATCATCGGATAAAGTAAATGTTTTAACGCTTTATTTCAAATAAAATCGAAATGGACGAACTTAACAAGAAAAATCAATTGAGCAATAAAGCTTATTTTTACTGCGGATTTGATGTTGACTTTGACTTAGACCTCGATAATTTGAATTTAGAGTTATAAATTCTGGAGGTGGAAAATGAGAAACAAAGCTTGCTTGGTTATAGCTTTCACTTTTTTATGGCTTTCGTTTGCTTTCGCATCACAGCTTGAGTTCAGAGCAACAGATTACTTACCGCTTGGGGTAGGCTACACATGGCACTACCTCGATTCTTCGGCAATTGGTATCGACACAGTAATTCATACTATCGTCGATGACACCACGATTCCGGGTGGGCCAGCATATGTGATTGTCTATACCTATGCGGATACCGCTGAAACATCCTTAATCCAGATTCGTTCCGATGGCATTTATAACATTACATTAGTGGGTGCTACGAAAATTTTACCCGCTACATTTCGCATTGGTGATTCATGGGCGATGTTTTCTCTCGATTCAAGCTGGGACTCAGCGGGATTCACATATCATATCCAAATGGATGTTGAGAGCCATGCTGAAACACTTGAGGATGTTACAGTTCCTGCCGGTTCTTTCAGCGATTGCATAAAGGTTATTTCCGATGGTGAAATTCATCTTCAGGTTCTTTCTGGTGGTGTGCCGTTCCTTGATACTACATTCAGAGGAAACCTTGTAGAGGTATGGTATGCCCGGCACATTGGTGTTGTTCGCTCTATAGGCCACGACATAACTGGTATGTCCCCGGACCAATTTAGAGTACTTCTCTCGCATTCCTTCGCAGAAGTGAGCGAAAGCCCGGCAAAACCGATTAACAATGACCTTATTGTGTCGCCCAATCCTTTTAATTCAGCGTGTTTCATAAGGGTTCCTGAGGGAGCCAAGATCGAGATATTCGATGTTACTGGTAAGCTTATTGAATCGCTAAAGTCCGAAAACGGTTCGGCTGTTTGGCGTCCAAAAGATGGTATTGGCAGCGGGGTTTACATCATAAGTACAGATATAGATGGAAAAGTAAGAGCGTCCGCCAGAGTGATATTCATCAAGTAATATTGTATTTTTGGGAAGCGATCGAGATTTTAGTTTAAAAATTCTTGGTAGAATAACCGTATTTAAATTAAGGGGGTGATTTTATGTTAAAATTTAGGGTTATCGTTATTCTTTTATTTTTTACTTCTTTTATGCTTGCCATAGAAAGCCAAATAATCTTCGATGCAAGGAGTTATTTCCCGCTTGGTGTAGGCTTTTATTGGAACTATATAGATTCATCAGCAGTAGTGATTGATACTACTCATACCAGCATAATTTTCGAGACGGTAGTCTCAGGATACACGACATATGTGGGAATCAAATTTTCCGAAGGTATGACGGATTCATTACTTTTTCAGATTCGTCCAGACGGTATTTATGCTATAAAACCTGAAGAATCATTAGTTCTAAAATTACTTCCAACCACATTTTCAGTAGGGGATAGCTGGTTTGTTTTCACCATGGACACATCATGGGATTCAGCTTCAATGAATTTCACACATGTTTTAAAAGTAATTGGCAGAATAAAAGGGCTAGAGGATGTTAGCGTGCCCGCCGGAATATTCAGAAATTGCGTAAGAGTGCTTGATAGTCAGTATGTTCATTTTACAGCTAGGGCTGGCGGAGTTGTGGTTTATGACACAATGTATACTGATGCGATAATGAATTTTTGGCTTGCGAGGAATGTGGGTTTGGTAAAATCGACTGACTATGACCCATCCACGGGGGATTACGAATATTCATATTTAATATCGTATTCGGTAAGCAGTGTAGAGGAAAATCGAGTTGATTTGCCCCGTTCGAACCAAGTTGTTGGAATTTCTCCGAACCCGTTTAATTCCTCATGCAGGATAAGAGCCCCGGCAGAAAGTATCGTTGGAATTTACGATGTACGGGGAAGGTGCATTGACATGATTAGATTAAAGAATGGGCAGGCTGTCTGGAATCCTGACGGCAAAAATGAAAGCGGGGTATATTTCTTCCGATTTGTTTTCCAAAATGGTCTTATTATCACGAAGAAAGCGGTATATCTGAAATGATTTTTGGGAATGAAGATTAAAGTGAAATTAAGAAATTTGGCTCTAATCTTCTAATTTGGTTTGCATATTAGCCAGCCATTCCTATTTTTGTAAGAATTATAGCTAAAAAAGGAGGTTTTGATGAGGTATTTTATTTTAGCAGCGGTTATTCTCAGCGCATTCGGGGTTTTGTTCGCGCAGGGGACGACCACGCCGAATCTCGATGAGGTTATAGCCGAGGTTAACGGTGAAAAAATAACGGTCGGAGACTTTCTGGCGGAATTCAGACGGCTCTCTGCTGATGCCAAACAAAGAGTTCTTCAGGGACCTGCTGGGCGAACTGAGGTGTTGAATTCGATTATAAGGAAAAAGCTTCTCATAGCTGAGGCTAAAAAGCTCGGTATAGATACGCTTAGTTCGGTTAAGCGCGAGGTGCAAAGATATGCGGAAGATATATACGCTCGCGTGCTTCTTAATCAGGTGGCGCGGCAGGCTGGACAGAAAGTTACCGATGAACAGGCAAAAAAGTTCTACGAGGCTAACGATTCAATCTTCGATGTGACGACTAATTATCACTTTGCGAAGTTAGTTTTTGCGGACAAAGACTTGGCTTATCAGGTTTCAAAGAAACTTAAAGATGGAAGCATAAGCTGGGACGATGCCGTCAAGAAATATCCAGGCGTTGGGGACAATAGGTCCGGTGATGCGGGCTGGATTTACGAGAACAGGTTAAAACCAAAGGTCGTTGAGGCGTTAAAAAAGCTGAAGCCTGGTGAGGTATCGGAGCCGATAGAAATAGGCGGTACATATTACATCTTAAAGCTTATTGAAAAGGAACCACCGAGACATCTTAGTTTTGATGAGGTTAAAGACCGCATAAAGTCATACCTTTCCCAGCGCGCTGGCAGGATGGCTATGGATGCCTATCAGAACAAACTCTGGATGCAGGCGAAAATCTCCATAGATAATAGAGTTCTTCAAAGCGTTCCTCTTGAAAGTCAAAGGTAATGCGTTTCCAATAAAAAACATTTAATAATAAAAAAGCGCGGGATAAACCCGCGCTCCATATCAGGGGGGTGGGACAGGAGGGGAATGTAGAAAATATTAATGCCAAAAAACTTGTCAAGAAAAAAATTAATTCCTTATGACATATTTACTACGATACTACCCTGCGAAAAGATACAATTGGGATTTTCCTTAAAAACGGTGTTCATTGCTTTGTATTCTTTACAATTCTGTGTTTTTTTATGAAATCCTCCACCATTTTGCGGGCTGTTTCGTCGTCATGTTGGACGGGTGGCGATTTCATCAGGTATGCTGATGGTCCCTCAAGGGCGCCGCCGATGCCTGCTAATTTCGCCAGTTTCAGAAGTCTTATTGCGTCAATGACCACGCCGGCGGAGTTCGGCGAATCCTCAACCGACAGCCGGCACTCAAGGGTCATCGGCACATCACCGAAATGCCGTCCCTCTATCCTTATGTATGCCACCTTATTGTCCTTCAGCCACGACACATAGTCCGATGGACCTATATACACATTCTCCTCGGGGATTTGTATCCCTGCGCGCTCAAATTGCGAGGTGACGGCGTAAGTTTTGGAGACTCTCTTTGTTGAGAGCCGCTTGCGCTCAAGCATATTCAGAAAGTCGGTATTCCCGCCCACATTTAACTGATAGGTCCTGTCAACAATCATCCCCCGGGCGATGAATAGATTCACCAGCGTTCTGTGAAGAATTGTCGCTCCCACCTGCGATTTTATGTCATCGCCTATTATAGGGACGTTTTTCTCCTCAAATTTCTGCCGCCACTGCGGGTCTCTGGCGATGAACACCGGGATGGCGTTGACCACCGCCACGCCGGCATCAAGCGCCTGCTGGATATACCACTTTGTCGCCTCCTCCGAGCCTACGGGAAGGTAGTTTATCAGCACATCTGCCCGGGTTTCCTCAAGAACACGCCTCACATCCACCGGGTCGCCGGGAGCGATTTTGACCACATCCTTGAGGTATTCTCCGATTCCGTCGCCCACATAACCCTTCATAACCGGGACGCCGAGGTTCGGCACATCACGGTGGAAGATTGTGGTGTTGTTTGGTGGAGCGAAAATCGCCTCGGAGAGGTCCTTGCCGACCTTTGTGGAGTTCACATCAAAGGCTGCCACAAATTTGATGTCCTTGATTCTTATCCCGCCTAAATTGGGATGCATTAACCCCGGGATGAACTCCTCATCTCCGGCGTTCTGGTAGTAAAACACTCCCTGCACGAGTGAACTTGCGCAGTTCCCAACGCCCACGATTGCCACACGGACCTCTGAATCCATTTGTCACCTCCTATTGGAGAAGTTTTTTTGTTCTCAAAAGCCGTTGAAATAATGTTATCATACATCCTGCAGTAAGGATGTAAAGAAGATAAAAAAATGTTGTTACTGCCCAATTTTTTAGAATCGCTGACAGAAGAAGAGTTAGAGAAAACAAAGCTATTCTGTGTCTTCGCTGGAGAATTCCCACTGCAGGCGATACTCCGACGCCTTCCGCTCGGGCTTTGACATAGCTGACCCATACCGATGCGGAATATGCAATCATTGATAATACCGCTGCTTTTAGGGTATTTTGAGGTGATGTGTGCGAAATAAACAGGAAAATTCCCATAACAAGACTGAACTCCACGATCCTGTCAACAGTAGAGTCAAGAACGGCACCGAATTTTGTTGTGCGCCCAGAGACCCTTGCCAGTGCACCGTCAAAACTATCAAAGATTCCTGAAAATAGCAGAAATACCAATGCAGCGATAAAGTTTCCCCGGTAGATGAGAAAACCTGATATCAACCCGAAAAAAAGTGACAGCATTGTTATTGTTGAGGGCGTGATTCCAATTTTTGACAAAGGTTTTACCGCTGATTCGCATATTTTTGCGTATGTAGAGATAAAATTCATTTCAACCCTATTAGTTTAAGTAGTCCCTTAAACCCGAGAGCAAATATTATACATCCCACCACAGAGCCCACCGCGAGTATCGGATATGATTTTGACTTTTTCATATGAAGCGAATGAGCTAAAAGCGTTCCGGTTTGAACTCCACCTGCCCCGGGGATTACCGTTATCAGAAATACGCCAAACTCACCTGCTCTGCGAAACCACCAATATATTTTTTTCTCGGAAAGCTTTGATTTTCTGTAGTCCAGTTTGTTGTGGAGCCATTTGAGCAATTTTATCTTGTCGGTTGCACCTGTAAAAACCATATTGTAAAAGGGGATCTCCAGAAAGTCAGTGATAATCACAATCAGCGAGATATCCAATGTGTTTATTCCGACCGCGGCGCCGTAGGGGAATGAAGCCTTTTTGCCTAATATCAGATGAATCCCAACCAATGTTATTATGTGCCAAAATTTCATCGCATATATAACTGCTTGTTCACATAATGACTAACCATTCATAAAAGTTTAAATTTTTTAGATGTCAATAAAAAATAATCGTTTTTATTAACACTTATTTGTTCTGGAAAAATTATTGAATTAGCATCATTTCGTGTTCTCCCTGCTACATTTACCCGATTCTTCTTCGAATAATAGATTATTTCAAACTTTATTCATATTTCCTAAAATTCTAAGTAGCGCCAAAACTAAGTATTATCCACAATCAGCGGGGTTTCGTTATCGCCCATGAAAGCCACGATAACCACTCATCTATTCCCTTTCCGTTTTTAGCTGATAGAGTTATCAGCTTAGCTTTAGGGTTCACACGCAGAAGTCTTTCCCTGCATTTATCAAGGTCGAAATCGAGGTGCTCGATAAGGTCTGTTTTGGAAAGAATGACAGCGTCCGAGCCAAAGAAAATTTCCGGATACTTTTCGGGCTTATCATCTCCCTCGGCGGTGGATAGAACCACGACTCGGAAATCCTCCCCAAGAGGGAAGTCGGCGGGACAAATTAAGTTGCCAACATTTTCGACAAAGACAAGATTGTAGCTTTCGTCAAGACAAAGTTCGTGCAAAGCCTTATGAACCATTTCCGCTTCAAGGTGACAGGCGCCGTGAGTGTTTATTTGATAGCAAGGTATCCCAAGTTTCTCTATTCTTTCCTTATCGTTGCTGGTCTCAACATCGCCCTCGATGACTGCAACTTTTATTTCGTTCTTTATCGCGGGAATGGTTTTCTCAAGCAGCGTTGTTTTGCCGGAACCTGGTGACCCAACTATGTTTATCATCGTTATTCCAAATCGGTCAAGCATTTCCCTGTTGTGGGCAGCTATCTCGGCATTTTTGCTTAGTATATCCTTGTTTATCGTGAAACTCGCAACGCTCTCTTTTTCGTGGCTATTATTATGATTTCCGCAATGCTCGCACATGTTTATCCTCCTTCTGTCTATGTTGGAAAATATTTCGCAAACCAGCAAGCGCAACCACTAATTTTAAAACTTTTCATCCAAAGCAGGCTTTATGTCCAGAACCGGCGTTCCGTCGATAAGGTCGACACCGCGAAAGATGACTTTGTTGTCCTTTACTTCTACAAGCTCTACTTTCGAAATAGCGATTGGGTTGGGTCGTCGAGGTGAGCGTGTGGAAAAAACGCCCTGCACAGAAGATTTATTGCGTGGGATAACCTTCAAAGGTTTTTCTTTAACTTCATGGAGATGGCAGACCAAAATTATCATTTTATGTCTCTCGAGCCCTTCGATAGCTTCGATGTAAGGCTTGTAAATTTCCACCCAGGCAGTAAATTCAGAGCCTGCGTAAGGCTGATAGGGTGTTTCATCGGTGGATTTGAATGACGAATGAATTACTCCTATAGGTTTATAACAAATTTCCTCAAATTCCATCATTTCAGCAACACAAGCCGTTTAATCAATGTTTTACCACTGTGTTTTGCTTCGATAAAGTAAATCCCGCTTGGAAGGTCTGGCTGGGGTTGCCATGTAATTTCCTCCCCTGAAAGTTTTGCTACAATGTGTCCGCTGATGTCGAGAATTCTTAGTGAACATCCTGTTGGATTGATTATTTTGCAGCTTCTGTTGAATGGGTTTGGGATTACTTCTATGCTAAAATTATCTGGTCTTTCGCTATTTTCGCTTACCCTAAGTGTTAATGTGTCTGTGGTCACGACATTGGCGCCATCGGAAAAGCGGAAATAAAATGTGCTGCCAGAAGTAAAGCTATCCGTTGCCACGACGAATTGTGCGCTATCCTGATATGAATGATCTGTTGAGCCCATGTCGAATGTATCGGTTCCAACTATGACCTGCCTTATTACCGGAATGTCATCGTTAGGGTCGTAATAGGTGCAGAAAAATGTAGTGCCAGAATCGGTAAGTGAAGCGTAGTAGTTATTTAATGAGGGTGAATCAGATGGTGCTACGGTATAACATCCTGAGCGAAGATACATACCCGCCGATTTTGAGGCGTCGTTAAGAACATAATAGTATGTATCGGGTATTGATGGCAACCAGCAACTTGGGTCGCTGTTGAATATGTAAAATGATGCTATACCGCATCCCAGAACGACGAAGTCGGAGGAGTCGAGGTCACCGAAGGCACTGTCTGAGGTTAGTGAGTCCCAGTTAAAGCTTATGACCAGCGTATCCCCTGAAACGAATGTATCGATATCTCCTATTCGTGTGTATGCTGAAAGATAGTCGCTTGTAGAGGCTCCCGGACCGGGTTTGGTTATTTTGTAAAGCCCGGTGTAGACATGAACGCCCACTCCAAGAAATGTTATATTAACATTGCCTTTAACCGCTGCGTAAAATATGGAGTCAGGGTAAAGTGCGTTGGGGTTGTATATGGGGAAAATGTACATGTGATAGATTGTTATGGATATATTTCTGTATGGCGCCCACGAGGGGCAGCTGTTGGGGTTGGTAACCGTTACTGAGTGGCTATGAGGGAATCCGCCACCCTGTACTGTTATTTTTTCGTAGCACTTCTCCGTTGAGTATCCGACCCAGTAGTTTCTGAGGTTTGTGCATATGTAATAATTCTTTCCGCTGCTGTAAGGGAGCTTAACCGAATCAGCGTCGTTCGCTGGGTCAAGCATTATGTGCACGAGAAGGTTTGGCGGTGGTGGAAAACTGTCCTCAGTATTGCACGGTGTCCAGAAAGTAACGCTGCTATCGTCCCACATTTTGTAATAGTAGAGAACCTGTCCAGATGGTGGATTGGAATCGTAGGTAGCATGATATGTGGAGTCGTATCCAAGCGTTCCGATTACTGCTGCTGTGCATGCAATCCATGTGGAACCTGTATCCACGGAAACATAAACTATAGCGCCGTCGACAGAAAGTGAGGCGGAGTCGTTCAGCGTGTCTTGATAATCAAAGTGAAAGTGCATCCTGACATTAGCGTTGGTCGCTGAGTGATGCTCGTTTAAGAATTCCTTCGGAAGTCTTAGGGAGATGTCTGAGACCTGCCCAAAAACTGCTCCGAGTGCTAACATGAGAATAATAGCTACTTTTCTCATCATTGCTTTTACTTATGCGTTATTTTATGTGCATTATTTTAATTCTTTTTACTGTCTTTCCCTTTTTGGCGGCTACTATATAAACGCCGCTCGAATTGGTTTCTGGATGCCATATAATTTCGTTCCTGCTGAATGTGGCAACAACTCTTCCATCTATTGAATAAATCGATATGGTCGCGCCAATAGGGGCTTTTATGCGAACTGCGGTGTTAAATGGATTGGGATAAGCAATGAGCCTCATGTTTTTTGGAAGTTTTTCATTCGAAGCTATGCCAACAAGCCCATCCCGTCCACATATGAAGGAATCGCCCGCTGTTGTGCTGATGTTGCCCACTGGGTCTTTCATAGTCACGATAAAGTAGTACATGGAATCAGGGATAAGTCCGGTTATCACAATCTCCTGCCTTGTTCGCCACAATGGTGTCCAGTCTGTCGAATCGGTTAATGCTGCAAGAGAGCGACCATAAATTATTTTTGCTTTCATTAATTCGGGTCTGTCCGCACTTGTGGGAATCTCGAGTTTTATTTTGGCAGTGTCGCCTCGGGATGTAAGCGTTATTGCGGGCATGGGCGGTGGTATCGTATCTATAATCGGTGTTTTTGGTTTCATAGGGTTGTAAAGTGGGTCTCCTATGTGGATAGCCCGCCAAAGTAAAGCTGGCTGCGAAAGATAGGATGCCTCCGCGAAATTGAATCCATTAAGCATGTAATACAAGAAGACCTCGGGTCTTGCGTGTCCAGATAGATAGGGTTCCCCGACACAGCCTACTCCGCATGTTAGTCCACGCTTGAACGCATTGGTAAGAAATGAGCGAGCGAGTGAATCGCGCATGTGAGCGCCTGAGTTGGAATTAAGGTCGCAAGCCGCTGAACCCGGTATCCATTCCCAAGCGTCCTGATATTTATTGTAATTATACCAACCCTCATACCATAGCGCATTGGGTGCATATTCTGCCGAAGTGCCGTCCTCGAATACTGCTCCCGATTCCCCTATCTCGGTCTCGTGATATTCCCACATTAATTTGAATCCAGCGTCTACTACAAAAAACTTACCGAACGCCATGGACGAATCAGCCCTCGCGTAACTTCCGTAGCCGAATGGATATCCTCTTATAAGCACGCTATCGGAGTAGTGCGCATATCGCGTGTCTACATAGCCTATACCGTTGTAATAGCCGGAGTCGGGGTAGATGTATTTTTCTCCGTAAAGCGCCATGTCAACGAGACCTTTGGCATATTCGACATCAATCCCATCGAGGCGGGTAACAAGAAAAAGTCTGTTCCCCAGCAAACGCTCATTGCCGGTAAAGTGTCCTCTGTCGCTGCCACGAGTCGGGGAACTCTCGAAGTAGGCAACATTATAATACCAATATGTTGGAAAAACTGTGCCGGCGGAATCGAGCATGCTCGGCAAACATAGCACATTGTCAACCCCTCGCATTGAACGCGGACTTGCTGGCGTGTTCACTCGTTCGGGAATGCCATACGAAAGCAGAATGTAGAAAATGTTCCTCTCTCCTAAGGAATCAATCTTTGCTCTGACAGGCACGACAAGTTGCTCATAAAATTGTCGCCAGTTTGAAAAGTATGTGGAATTGGGCAAAGGAAGACCGATAATATTTGTTGCTGGTACACCTCTTTTGGCGGCATAATATTCTGCTGCTTCTTGGGAGTCGCCTATGCCATCTCCATTTCTGTCCGGGAAAGCTGTGTTGTAGACTATAAGTACTTTCCTTGGGTCATCATCGGCAAGTGTTATGCTTATCAAAATCAACGAAGCAAGAACCCAAAATTTCATTCTCCCTCCTGTTTTTTGAAAGTGAACGATTTTGTTTTACAATTTCCCACCGCTTAGTTGCATTATGGTTTTTTCGACTTTTCTTCTGTCAGGCGCGGCAGGATAAATGTTTATGTATTTGCGCAGCGCTTCAGCGGCTTTGTCGAATTCAGCGCGCTGATAATATGTTGCCGCAAGAGAATACCATGCATTAGCGAATTTTGGGTCAAGTTCTGTTGCTTTAAGAATTTCGTCCGTGGCATCGTGGCTGTGTCCCATAAGGTAGTAAACTGCCCCCAGATTAAGGTGGAACAGTGGGTTTTTCGGGTCAAGTTGAACCGCTTTCTGGAAGTTTTCCGCTGCTGTGGCGTAGTCCATTCGTTTGTAGCTGACCCATCCGAGTCCAAAATAACCCCACGGGCAGTCCTTATCTATGTCGAGGATGCGTTTATAAAGTCTTTCCTGTTCGTCGAGGTCGTCGAGAAGTCGCGCATAAAGGTATATGTATATAGGATTGCCGGGATGGTCTTTCATTAGCTTGTGGTATTCTTTAAGAAGCTCCTTGGTCATTTTATCGTGAGCAAGAATTCGTTGATAAAGAATGTGCGCCTCCACAAATTGTGGGTATTGTTTCATCGCAAGAAGAACTTTGTCCTTTGCTATGGGAAATTGCCCATCGTAGAAGTAATCGAGCGCTTCCCTGTAAAATGGAATAGCCTTCCGCCGCATCTTTTCCTCGCTTGAGGCAAAACAACCTGCCACAAGTACTGAGATTGCGAACATGAAGACAGCAAGGAGCATAGATGTGCGAGTTTTTTTCATGTTATTCACATTTATTTCCCATGAATTCATATGCTTTAATCTCCTCGCGAGTCGGGAGATATTTTTTCAAATAATCCATTTTGCTTTTAGCGAAGCCAGCCCAATTCGGGTCAGCAAGCGCTTTTTTGTAAATCTTGTATGCGGTTAGCAGTTTGCATTTTGCGGCCATATTAAGTTCACCAGATTCGGGAACGAGGTCCATAGCCTGTTGGTAAACGATGTCGCCCTCAACTATGTATATATATCCGAATTTTGGGTCTATTTTTTTGGCTTTCGCAAGGTATCTGCGCGCGAGAGCATAGTTCTTCATGTCTTTGTAAACCGACGCAATGTCGCACATAAGTTTAACGCTTTTTGGGTTTAGTTTTTCGGCTTTTTTGAGTTGCCTAAGCGCATCCTTGTAGTTTTTCTGGAATGCCATAACAAGCCCAAGATATTGGTAGCCGCGGTAGTCGTTTGGATTTTTGTTTATGTATTCGTTCAGTATGTCCAAAGAATTCTTGAGGTCACCGCTTTTTGCAAGATATTGACCGTATTTGAGCAAATATTCCGATTCTTCAGGCATCAACCGATGGAGGTGCTTGTATGCACGCGCTGCTTCTTTGTTAAGCCCACGGGCGACATAAATTTTGGCAAGAATGTCCCATATTTCCACCTGATTGGAATCTATTTCTACGGATTTTCCGAGCCACTTCATCGCAGAATCAAGTCTACCACGGCTGAGATAAATGGTTCCGAGCGCATTCATACTCGCATAGTCACCAGTGTCCAGCTCAACAGCTTTGTGGAAGTTGACGAGTGCGCTATCTATAAGGGCTTCCGATTTATTTTGAAGGGTTTCCTTTTTCGCGGAGTCGGACTCCTGCTCGGCGAGGTCGGCGTATCGCCTTGCGACTTTGTGGAGAACATATCCATAGCCTGAATAAAAGTACGCAGTATTGGGAAACTTCTTTATAGCGCTTGAGTAGAGAACGAAAGCGGAGTCGATCATAGTGGAATCGGGATGCCTAAGATACGAGTCCGCAAGGTATTTGTGTGCAAGTTCGTTGCTCGGGTCCATGGAAAGGACCTTTTTAAAGTTCCTTATTGCATCGTTGTATTGCTTGTTTTTGTAGTATTCCAATCCAAAAGATAGGTATTTTTTGATTTCGAGGGCGATTCTTGCGCTGTCCTCAGCCGTCATCTTTTTTTGTTCGGGCTGCTGGATTGCTGTTTCCTGTGGTGCGCAGGAAATAATTACTAATACAATCCCCAAGAAAGCTGCTCCAAGTGCTATTTTGGCCATTTTATCCATTTTTCCTCCCAAATCATGTTAGTTTCTAATTATAAATAACCCTGATATTGGCTTCAGCAAGGGAAAAATACTTAATAAGAATGTTGTTATTGTCAATCGTTCAACAAAATTTGTGTTTTTAATAAAAATCTCTTGACAACCTTCAAATCCTCGTTAACCTTTACAACTGACCATACGGTCACTAACTAAATAAACGGTCAGATTGATTTGAGAGGAGGAAAAATGTCGCTACCTGAATTTTCGGTAAAAAGACCGGTAACGGTTATAATGCTTATCGGCATTATAGTGGTTTTGGGTGGGTTTTCGCTTTATAATATGGGTCTTGAACTCCTGCCCGATATAAACTTTCCGACCATATCAGTTATCACACGCTGGGAAGGGGCAGCCCCCGAGGATGTTGAGCAAATGATAACCGACCCCCTTGAACAGATAATGGGGACTATAAGAAATGTAAAGTCAGTGAAGTCGATTTCGCGGGAAGGCTACTCAATAATTATGGTTGAATTCGAATGGGGCACGAATCTTGACTTTGCAGCTCAGGACATGAGGGACCAGATTAGCCTTTACAAGCAATATTTACCTTCAGATGCCAAGGACCCGCTGGTTTTCAAGTTCGATGTTTCCATGATACCAGCCGCAGCATTTGTCCTTACGGGCACGGGGGAGCCAGAAAGATTGCGCAAAATAGCCGAAGATGTGGTAAAACAGCGATTGCAAAGGCTTGAGGGTGTTGCTGGTGTGAGTATTTTGGGCGGAAAAGAGAAAGAGGTCAAGATAATTCTTGATAAAGCCAAGATAACAGCGCTCGGAATCAATCCTCAGCAGGTTATAATGGCAGTAGCATTCAATAATATGAATCTTCCTGCAGGGTATTTGGTGAAGCAAAATAAGGAATACCTTCTAAGAACCTACGGTGAATACACATCGCTCGACCAGATAAAAAATGTGGTCGTGGGCATTAGCAAAAATTACAAACCCATAAGGCTGTGCGATGTCGCGAAAATTGAGATAGACTACAAGAGCGAGCGTGTAGAAAATAAGGTCAACGATAAGGACGCGATATGGATAATGATAACCAAGGAGTCGGGAGCGAACACCGTCAAGATGATGGACCGGGTCAACCGTGAGATAAAAAATCTCAAAAATATTCTTCCCGAGGATGTGGACATTGCGATGATGTTCGACATGTCTCGTGTAATAAAAAGAGTAACATCGAGGACTACATCAAATGCTATTGTTGGGGGAATACTGGCGATAATTTTAATATTTATATTCCTTCGCTCTTGGCGTCCGACTCTTGCTATATCGCTCGCTATACCAATTTCCATACTCGCCACATTCATCGCGCTCTACTTTTCGGGCTATACGCTTAATTTGATGACTCTCGGAGGGCTCGCTCTTGGAGTAGGGATGCTTGTGGATAACGCTGTCGTGGTTATCGAAAATATTTATCGTCTTATCGAGGAAGGCAAAGGTAGATTTAAGGCAGCATCTCAGGGTGCAACGCAGGTTAGTATGGCTATAACTGCCTCAACGCTTACCACGATTGCTGTTTTCTTTCCCGTTCTTTTCATAAGAAGCATAGTGGGGAAACTTGCGAAAGGGCTTGCGGTAACCATTATTTTCTCGCTTCTTGCTTCGCTTTTCGTGGCGCTAACTCTTGTTCCTGTTATAGCTGCACAAATATTCAAGCGTGAGCGGCGTGACATAATGGCTGCGGGAAAATGGATGACCAAAGTGAGGGATAGGTATAGAAAGTGGGTAAGCTGGACCGTAAAACACAAATGGGCCACATTCCTTGGGACTTTGGCGATTTTTGTGCTGTCTCTTTCTTTGATTCCGTTTATCGGAGGCGAATTCGTGCCTAAATTCTCGGGTGAATTTGGGCAAGCGCAATTTTACATGCCGCCTGGAACCCCATTAGAGGAAACTAAAAACATTGCTGAACAAATTCTTGAGCCCGTTAAAACAGACCCAGATGTGCTCTTATACGGTTATCTTGTTGGTTCTGCTTCTGCGGGCTCTGACATTAGTGCGATCGGAGAAGAAATGGGTCCGAATGCAGGGAGGCTTTATCTGAGATTCAAAAGGCTCAAGCAAAGGCAGAAGGACCCTGAAGTAATAATGGATAAAATCAGAAAAAGCTTCCCTGTGCTCAAGGGTGCGCGGTTTGTGGAGTCTGAGATGAGCGCTCAGGCATTAGGTGGACAACTCGGTGATATCGAGGTTAAAATTCACGGTCCAGATATGGATAAACTTTTAGAACTCGCCGATAAAGTTGCATCTGAAATGAAGAAAATCGACGGTATAACTGATGTTGACATCTCGATAAAGAAAGGACGCCCTGAGTATCGCATAGTAGTTGATCGTGAGAAAGCAGCACATTACGGGTTTACAGTGTCAGATGTCGCTAATGCGGTAAAAATATATACTGTAGGTAGTCTTGCTGGAAGGTTTAACTACAAAGGTGACCTTATAGACATAACCGTCAGCCTCGATTCTACTCAGAGAGTTGACCTTGGCGGTATTCTTACGCTCCCTGTTATGAACAGGCAGGGTGTTATCGTTCCTTTATCTCAAGTCGCTCACATAGAGGAAACTGTAGGACCGACTAAAATAGAACGTGAAGAAAGGCAGCGCAAAGTAAGTGTAAGTGCTTCTGTGCGTGGCGTTGACCTTAATACCGCCACATCAAGGGTCGAAAAGCTAATGCGCCAGCTTAAGAAATCAGCGATTTGGCCGTCTGAGTATTCATATTCTATAGGCGGAGCTGCGGACCAAATGAGAAAAATGTTTAAGGACATTGGAATAGCGTTAATAGTCGCACTTCTTTTAGTTTACATGGTTATGGCTTCGCAGTTCGAGTCGTTCCTTCATCCATTTGTTATAATGTTCACTCAGCCCATGGCTTTTATCGGTGTTTTGTGGGCATTTTTCATTACTGGACAGAAGTTCTCCATGCCCTCGCTTCTCGGAATAATGATACTTGTGGGGATAGTAGTTAATAACGGTATAGTTCTCGTTGATTTCATAAATCAGTTGAGGCGTAAAGGGATGGACATGTACTCCGCTATTATTGAGGCTGGGACGCTACGCCTGCGACCGATACTTATTACTGCACTAACTACGATTTTCGGGATGCTACCTATGGCTTTGATGCGGACCGAGGGGCACGAGATGCGAGCCCCCATGGCTATAGCGACTATAGGCGGGCTTATAACTGCTACTGCTTTGACATTGCTCGTTTTGCCTGCTACATACGCTATATTTGAGCGAGTGTCCGTAAAAGCGCGTGCGGGTATGAAAAAGATGCTCGGCGTTGAGGACGAGGAAGAATAATGCGGTGGAACACTGAGATGGGACAACTTGTTATTCGCGATGTCTTAGGAGAGTTTTCAATGTTCGTATCGGATTAGGCAGGGTTCCGTAGATTATTTTAAGCATTGATATTACTGCTATGATACCCATAACGATGTTTCCGCTCCACATTGCTATTATGGGGTTTACTATTCCTCTGTCCGCGAGTTCCTCGCCACCTATAAGAAACGCCCAGTATGTTAGGAAGAAGCCGAATGCAAGTCCTACTGCGACGCCAAGACCACCGCGTCGAATTAGTGCGCCGAGTGGTGCACTAACGAGAAAGAAAAATATGCACGCCAGAGCGAGCGCATACTTCTTGTGCACCTCTACCGTAAGTTTGTTTATTCTCCGTTCCGACTGTTTTATTACATATATTTGTCGCCTTATTAATCCTGCTCGTCTTCTTTCGCGGAGCAGTGCTCTCCGCGTTGGTGAGGCGCCTGGTTTGCCTCTATAGGTCCGTGGCACCCAGAGGGAGTCTATTGCCGATGCGGCGATTTGTCTTAATGAGAATAAGGCGGAGTCTATTCTCGCACGATACGAGCGTATCTTTTCCTTTATCATTGCTATGTTTAGTTCCCTGTCGCCCCTGAATGTTCTTGCTTCCTCACCAAGTTTTGTGCCTAACTCGCTTATTACTATGGTCTCCTCGTCGAAATCGATTCTTATGTATCGGCTCGGGTCTTGTGGGTCAAGTTCATGAATTTGTCCGCCGTAAAGTGTGAAACTAATCTCATCCGCTTCAGGATTGTATCTTACCTTGCCCTTTGGTGCAACTATTGTTCTCGATTTTGCGCCGCGTTTCTTCTCGAATATCAAAACATCATAAAGAATTTTTTTCTTATCATCCATGTCGCCGACATAGAGCACTATTCCGGGGAACTCATCTATAAAAACTCTTGGTCGGATAGCGGCAAGCGGCTTCTTTCTGTGGATCTGAACCATCATCTGTTTGGCTTTATAGTTGTATTCAGGGACAACCTTATCGTTGAAGATGACCATTATGGCTGATAGCAGAACCATGATAAGCAATCCCGGCATCATCATTCGGGGGAACGATATTCCACTGCTTCGTGCCGCGACTATCTCCCTATCCTCGCTCATTCTGCCGTATGCCATAAGTGATGCCACGAGGGACGCCATGGGTATAGCAAGCGATAGCATCCATGCGAGATTGTAGAGAAAAAGTTTGCCGACTGCCCAGACTGGAACACCTTTGGCTATAATGAGATTGAGGATATCCAGGAGGAAGTCCATTACCAGCACGAAGAGCACCACTCCCAGCGCTCCTAAAAACGGTGGAAAAAGGTTTTTTATTATGTATCGATCGAGAACTTTCATACGAATCGGGTTAGAAATGTTCTTTTAAGTTTTATAGCCTTGCTTGGGCAAATTTCATGACAGCAAAGGCATCTTATGCATCTTTTATAGTCGAACTTTGGCAGCCCGTTTGAGGAGATGTTTATCGCATTAGCGGGGCAAGAGCTTGCGCATTCCCCGCAACCGGTGCAAAGGCTTTCGTCAACTACAGGATAAATTTGTATGAGACGATTAGCCAGTGTTCCCAGGAATGATGGTATGAGGCGCATTTTCCAGTTGCTTGGTATGGCGAAATCGTGGATTTTTGTTTCCTGGCCGTTGAGCCATGACACTTTGTAAGCGGGAACTAATTTTCGTTTTTTCAGTTCTTTTATTACTGGCGATGGTTTGTCCTGCCCCAGCAGCTTTTCGAGCGCGTCGTCGATGGCTGCGCAGTCGTCCGAGAACCCGACTATGCCAAGTTTGCGCAAATCGCCCGCTGACGGACCATTACCTTCCATAGCGACAATACCGTCCAGTATTACTGCTCGGATTTTGTCTCGAACTCGTTCGTAAATCTCTGCAAGGAGCCACGAGAATTTTCGTGGGGTCGGGTAGTAAAAATGGTAGCGGGTTTTCATAAAACCGGGCACAAGGCCGTAACAGTTTTTTACGGCAAGGGTAAGCAGTGTTAATGAGTGGGTTTTAAGTTTGGGCAAATTTACAATGCCATCAACCTCATCAATAATTTTCGATATATGGATTTTTGCGCCGCCGTCGCTTTTGAATGTTTTTATGCCGAATTTCTCTATCGGCACTACTTTTGCTCCAGCATTAACTGCTGCGTCGTAAATACCTGTTTCCTTCATTGCGAACATTGACTTGGTTCCGGCACCACCCGGCGAATCGGAAACTATAACCTCCAAACCGAGTGTTCGCAGGAATTTTACTGTAGCTGACACAAATTTCGGATTAGTTGTTATACCCATTTCCGCTTTTCGTGGGGCAAGGACATTGGGCTTGAGGAGAATCCTTTCACCTGGTTTGAAATTCCTGTCGATACCGGTAAGGCTGAAGAGTTTTTCTATGACACTAAGGATTTTTTCTTCGTCGTAGTCTTCTACTTTGCCGAAAGCAACATAAGCCATGGTCTATCTTATTTTGCTGCCAGGGGCTATTGGTTTGTCAGTTGTTATAAGGACAACATTTTCACCGTCGTCGGCGGCAAGAAGCATTCCCTGGCTTTCAAAGCCTCGTATGACTGCGGGCTTGAGGTTTGTTAGAACCACTATGTTTTTGCCGACCAATTCTTCCGGCGTGTACCATTTCGCGATTCCGGCTACGAGTTGGCGTTTTTCGTCTCCAAGGTCAACATCAAGCAAAAGGAGCTTCTCAGCATTGGGAGCTTTTCTTGCTGAGACTATTTTCCCGACTTTGAGCTCGATTTTAGCGAAGTCGTTTATCGTTATTTGTTCCTCTTTTTTCGCTTCTTTTTTCTCCGGTACCTCCGTTACCCCGAGTGCCTCGGAAAGTTTGGTAAGGTCAATCTTTGGGAAGAGGGCTTTGGGCTTTGTAATGGTTGTGCCGGGCTTTATTAGAACATCTTTTTTAGCTTCGTTTATGCTTATTTCACCGTCGAATCCGAGCGCATCAAGAAGTGTACGGCATTTTCGGGGCATTACTGGATAAAGAAGTATCCCGGCCTTCGCGAGTACTTGCGTTGATTGGAATAGCACTTCGTTAAGTTTTTCCTGCTCACCGCTTTTAGCTAATTTCCACGGCTGAGTGTCCTCGATGTATCGGTTGGTTGCTCTCATCGCTGCGTTAACTGATTCGAGGGCTGCGTGAATTTTAAGCTTGGTTATTTTCTGGCTCACATCATCTGAAAGATTCGAGATTTTTTCGAGGAACTCGTTTGTCTGCGGTAGAGTTATGCTTCCAGAGTGGGGCAATTTCCCATCACAGTAGGAAACGATCATATTGGTAACCCGGGACAGAATATTCCCCAAGTCATTTGATAGGTCATTGTTAAGTCGCGAAACGAGCCCATCAAGTGTATACGAGGCATCCTGCCCAAGAACCATATCGCGCATCAGGTAGTATCGGAGTTGATCAACACCTATGTGTTCAATTAATGCATACGGGTCGACGGCGTTGCCAAGTGATTTGCCCATTTTTTGCTCTGATACGAGCCACCAGCCGTGTGCGAAAATAGTTTTCGGGAGTTCAAGGTCGAGAGCATGAAGTATTATGGGCCAATATACTGCGTGAGTGGTTAGAATGTCTTTTCCTATAAGATGGATGTCGGCGGGCCACCATTTCTCAAATTTTGCTGGGTCAAAGTACAGACCTACAGCGGAAACATAGTTGAGGAGCGCATCGACCCAGACATATGTAACATAATCGGTATCGAATGGTAACTCAACACCCCACGATAATCTCTTTTTGGGGCGTGATATGCAAAGGTCGTTTAGGGGTTTTCGCAGGAATCCAAGAACCTCGTTTCGCCTGAAATCCGGCTGGACAAATTCTTTGTGGGACTCAATGTATTCGATAAGCCAATTTTGGTACTTGGACATTCTGAAGAAGTAATTTTCCTCCTCAATTTTGACCACATCTCGACCGCATTCGGGACATTTCCCACCTACCAAGTCTTTCTCAGTCCAGAAGCGCTCGTCGTGCACGCAATACCAGCCAACATACTTGTCTTTGTATATGTCGCCTTTATCGTAAATGTATTGCAACGCTTTCTTGACGACTTCCTCGTGCTGGGGGTCAGTAGTTCTTACAAAGTAATCGAATTCTATGTCGAGTCGTTTCCATAGGTCTTTGAACCTTTTTGAATACATGTCGCAGTGTTCTTTGGGGGATATTCCCGATTTCTTGGCAGCCTGCGCAACCTTTTGTCCGTGCTCATCAGTCCCCGTTAGGAAGAAGACATCATCACCCATAAGCTTTCTGTATCGTGCGATAACATCCGCAAGGACTGTGGTGTATGTGTGGCCTATGTGGGGGCGGTCGTTAACATAGTAAATAGGTGTGGTAACATAGAATTTCGCCATCAGCAGACCTCCGTTTTTGCCGCAGTTAATCAATAGATAAGCAATAAAGCTTTTTTTGCAAAAGGAAAATAGGGTGTATTATTGCGAATTTGAATGCATGTTTGGTTTCTCACAAACAAAAAACACGATATTATTTAAAACCGGACCTAACGCTGGCACAGGCGAGAAAACTTTCTTTTTGATTTTGAAAACCTCCGAAAGTATTTTCTCAAATCGCCTGTAATCAAAACATATGTGCGAATATATGAAAGGAAGTCCATCGAAATCCTGAGGCGTTTCCCGTTCACAGGGCAGACCAAGCGCGGTTCTTGTGAATGTTTTTAGTGTAAGATGCCTGAGGTTTCCGAAGACGGCGCGAAATGTGTTTTTAACGACCGCAGAAAGTCCTATCTCAACCGGAACGCTTATGAGAACTTTTCCGTTCTCGGCAAGAAGGTTACTTATCGTGTTTAGTGCTTCGTGGAGTAGTTCATCAGGAAGATGTTCCAGAGTTTCGAGACATGCTATTTTGGTGAATTTCATTCCTCTTAACTCGTCAACATTGGCAAATATTTTGGTTTTGCCAGCCAGATTTTCTGTGGCAAGTTTCCGCATCGATTCCGATGGGTCGAATCCGTAGAGCCGGTCTGGTGGGACAATTTTTCCGGCGAGCTCGAGAAGGTATCCCCCACCACACCCATAATCAAGCAGTGTGTCGTCCGGCTTCAGCTCGAGAAGCTTTATCGCCTGTTTGAAACGCTTTTTGTGAACCCACCTTTTGGGCGCAATGCTTGACCTGAGTGTGTATTCCTGATACGATGCCATACTTTTTTAAAATAAATTATTTTAAATCCACAAAAAAATTCTTGCATCAAAAAAGTGTTAATTTATATTTTTTCCAATTTTTATTAAGGCTGAGGAGGGAAATTGAGCGAGAAGCTGATAGTCTCTTCGTCGCCGCACATAAGATCCGATGTTTCGGTTAAGGTTATAATGTGGAATGTTGTTCTCGCTATGCTTCCTATATTTGCCGCTTCAGTGTATTTTTTCGGTCCCAGAGCCGTTTGGCTTACCTTAAGCGGTATTCTTGGAGCAGTTTTGTTTGAAGCCCTGATCCAGAAACTAAGCGGGAAAAGGGTTTCCATAGATGATGGAAGCGCTGTAATAACTGGAATGCTTCTTGCGTTCAATCTCCCCCCTGGTGTGCCCATCTGGATGCCTTTTGTGGGTGCAGCATTCGGGATAGTTTTCGGGAAAATGATTTTCGGCGGACTGGGAAATAACCCCGTGAACCCTGCATTAGTTGGCAGAACATTTCTTATGGCGAGCTGGCCTGTTCAGATGACTACTGCTTGGGTGGCTCCTAAAGGTGGCGCGATTCCGGGATTCCCAACAAATATAGACGCTATTACCGGTGCGACTCCGCTTAATGTCCTGAAAGTTTTCGTCGGTCAGAAGATTCATTCAACTAACCCCGCTGAAGTCGAACAGGCAAAAGCGGTTCTTGGAAAGCTCTATGGTGTAGTCCCAAACCTTTTCTTCGGCAATGTCGGCGGTGTCCTTGGAGAAACATCGGCATTGCTTATCATTCTTGGCGGGATATATCTTATACTCCGTAAATTCGCCGATTGGAGGATACCGGTCGCATACATAGGCACGGCAGCCCTTTTGGGATGGATTATAGGGAGCCCTGAGGGGCTTTTTAAGATGAATGTTTTGTTCTATATTTTCAGCGGTGGGCTTATGCTTGGAGCTTTCTTCATGGCGACTGACATGGTTACATCGCCGGTAACACCTCGCGGGCGCTGGATCTTCGGCATCGGTGCCGGCATTCTTACGGTAGTAATAAGAAAATGGGGCGGTTATCCTGAGGGTGTATGCTACTCAATTTTGCTTATGAACCTCACGGTTCCGATAATAGACAGGCATACCAGACCGAGAGTTTTCGGCACTGAAAAGGCGAGAGCCGGGAGGAAAAAGTGAAGCAGATTGCCAAATTGGGATTAACATTGATGATTTACACTGCTATAGCAGGGCTACTTCTCGGGTTCATCTATACTAAAACTAAGCCTCGAATAGAGGAGCAGGAAAGACTTGCCCAGAAGGAAGCGCTTATAAGCGTTATGCCAGAAGAAGCTAAGTTTTTTGATGAAATAACGCTGCCCGACAGCACAATAGTTTTCGTCGGTTATAAAGATTCGTCGAAAAGTGAAGCAGTAGGTTTTGCTTCGATAGGGATGAAATACGGTTTTTCGAGCAATGTTAAGGTTATGGTTGGCATACTGCCCGACTTTACCCTTACGGGAATTAGGGTTCTTTCGCAGAATGAAACTCCCGGATTGGGAACACATGTGGTTGACGATTGGTTCCAGAAGCAGTTCGCGGGCAAATCTATCGAACAACTTAAGGTGGATAAGGATGGCGGCGATATAAAATCGATAACTGGCGCGACCATATCTTCAAGGACTGTTACAGGAGCTGTGGAAGCGGTGGTAAAGAAACTTATGGATAATAAAGATGCGCTCCCGTTGCCTTCTGAAGTTGAACATGAGGGTGAAGACACAACAGATACTTCGAGCAAGCAGACTTGAGCTAAAGAACCAAGGAGTAAGCAATGCTTAAGGAATTCACAAAAGGCATAATTAAGGAAAATCCTGTTCTTGTTTTAGCGCTCGGACTTTGTCCTACTCTTGCCGTTAGCACTACGGCCTACAACGGGATAGGTATGGGAATAGCTGTTATATTCGTTTTGACCATGTCGAACCTTATAGTCTCGCTCATAAGGAAGACAGTTCCCAAAAGAATTCGAATACCGATTTTCATAACTGTTATCGCGTCGTTTGTCACGATTGTTAAGCTTGTCATGGCGGGTTACACACCAGGATTGTCCAAGCAGCTTGGCATTTTTGTGCCTTTGATTGTGGTAAACTGCATAATTCTTGGCAGAGCTGAGGCATTCGCAAGCAAAAGAGGTGTTTTGCCTTCTATTCTCGATGGTCTGGGAATGGGAATAGGATTTACTATAGTCTTGTTCCTTATGGGCACTGTGCGTGAAATTATAGGCAGCGGAACTCTCACGATTGGTTTCCCCATGCTTTTTGGGCCGGTAACTATAAATGTTATGGGCGCTGGGTATCCACCGGCGTTGATGCTTATTTTGCCGCCCGGTGGTTTCATGACGCTGGGGGTGTTTTTGTGGCTGAAGCAACTTCTTAGCAAAAGTTGATGGTGGTCATGCTTGAGGAGGCTAAGGAACTTTTGGAGACTGCGGCTTTAATGGTTGAAAAAGGCGAGAAATACGAGGCGGTGAATATGGTTGAGATGGCGGTAAATAAAGCCATAGCTGAACTTGAGAGAGCAGCGGGTCAGGAAAATTTTGGCGAATCGCTACAGCGCAGGCTGGCCAAATTCACCGATAACATCGAGATAATTAACTATGCTAAAGTTATTGAAGATATTTTTGACCCTACCATCTACCCCGTGGGTTTTGATGCCGGCACTGAGGAGCCAAGCGTTTCGTTCGGGCAGGCTTTGATAGCGGTTGAATATGGGAGAAAGATTGTTGATTTTGTGGAGTCGAAGATAAATGATCTGGCCGGAGGAGAATAATGGAAGTCTCGAAGCTCATAATGCTCGCTATAAGTGCTATTTTCATTAACAATTTCGTTTTATCTCGATTTCTCGGACTGTGCCCTTATATGGGGGTTTCTAAAAAAACTGAGACAGCGCTCGGAATGGGATTTGCGGTCATTTTCGTCATGACTATGTCTTCCGCGATAACATGGATAGTCTGGACTTACTTCCTCCTGCCCACAAAGTCGAATGTTTTATATCTTGTTTTCAAAGCTTTGGGCGCCAAGGTTACGCCACAGAATTTTGACCTCTCATACCTTGAGACAATAGCTTTCATAATAGTTATCGCGACATTCGTCCAGCTCATCGAGATGATAATTCAGAAGACATCGCCAACACTTTACGAAGCATTAGGGATATATCTTCCGCTTATAACCACTAATTGCGCAGTTCTGGGTGTAGCTGAGCTTAACACGATGACGATGCATCTTAATTTCATTGAGAGCGTTGTTCATGGTTTCTCAGCTGGAATTGGATTTACGATAGCACTGCTTCTTATGAGTGGTATTCGTGAGCGGCTTGAACTATCTGACATTCCGAAGCCACTTCAAGGATTGCCTATAGCGTTCTTTGTCGCTATGCTTATGTCCATGGCATTTTTGGGATTTTCTGGGTTCAAAATTTGAGCCAAATGTAAAGAGCCAGCTGGAACTGGCTTTCTAAATAATGTGCGGAGGAGATGGAGATGGAATATGTATTCTGGGGTTCAATAATAGAGTTAGCATTTTTTGGGCTTATTTTTGGAATAGGTCTTGCTCTGGCAGCAAAAAAGTTTGCTGTCGAGGTTGACCCACGGGTTGAGAAAGTTCTGGAAATTCTTCCTAATGCGAATTGTGGTGCATGTGGTTACCCTGGCTGTTCAGGATTTGCCAAAGCTGTTGTTGCTGGTGAGGTGCCCGTTACAGGATGTCCAGTTGGAGGGCAGAGTGTTGCGGAAAAGATAGCCGCCATTCTCGGCGTTGAGGTTGGCGAGGTTGAGCCCATGGTTGCCGTTGCCGCTTGTAGCGGCGGTGTAAGGGCTAAGGACAAATACGAATATGATGGGATAGAGGATTGCCGCGCTGCCATGGTTATGGGGGGTGGTCCAAAACTTTGCTCATATGGCTGTATTGGACTTGGAACATGTGTTGAGGCGTGTCCATTTGATGCGCTCTCGATGGGACCTTTGGGGGTGCCTGTAACAGATTTTGATAAGTGCACAGGGTGCGGAATATGTGTCGATGTGTGTCCCACTGGTGTTATGAAGCTTGTTCCTAAAAGCCAGCCAGTTTTTGTTGCCTGCAACTCAAAAGACCCCGGCGTTTTCGTGAGGAAGGCATGCGAAACAGGGTGTATAAGCTGTTTCCTGTGCCAGAAAAATTGTCCAAATCAGGCTATCAAAGTTGTAAACAACCTTGCCGAAATTGACTATGATAAATGTGATGCATGTGGGATATGTATAATGGTGTGTCCAACTAAAGTTATTCTTAATAAATTCCCCGATGTTATGAAGGCTAATAAGGGTTTGCCCGCCGCCGTGCCCACTAACCCTGATGAGACCAAAGCGCTTCTTGATGAGATCAAGAAAAAGCAGGCTGAGGCGAAAAAGACACCAAAAAAGTCTTCTGAAAAGCAAAGCAACAATTAGGTTTTTGGTTAATTTTTGTTTTGCATCAATCGTGCCTTGATTAGCTTTGTTCTATTGCATATATTTGTTTAAATTTAAGCTTAAGGGGGTAGGAATGTATCTTGTGGGAATAACAGGCCCAATAGCCTCTGGCAAGACATCTGTCGCAAAAATGTACAAAGAAATGGGGGCTTATCTCATAGATGCTGACAAGATAGGGCATCAACTTCTTGAGAGGCCTGACATAAAGAAACGGATCATTGAGGAATTCGGAGACGAGATTTTAACCGATAAGGGCAAGATTGACCGCGAAAAACTTGGTGCGATAGTTTTTTCGGACATATCAAGGCTTGAGGCGCTAAATGACATTATTCAAAAGCCATTGGTCGACATAATTAAGGAGCAAATTCTCGAACTTCAGGAGAGCGGTTTTCCCGGGATTGTGGTTATAGATGCAGCTCTGCTTCCCAAGTGGGACATAGTAAAACTTATGGACCTTGTTCTCGTTGTGGATGCGCCACGATGGCAGAGGATGAATAGGCTTGTGAGGCAAAGAGGTCTGCCACAGGATGAAGCTGAGCGACGAATAGAGGTTCATGAGGAGCTTTTTAAGGAGTTTTTCCCAAAACAAACCATTGTGGTCAAAAACAACGGCGATTTTATGGAATTAAGGGTTCAAGCTATGAGAGCTTGGCTTGAAATAAAAGATAGAATGAGGCAAAAAGCCGAAAAAGAAATAAAATAATTAGTTTGTTTAAAATAATTTCAAAATCTTCTTGACATCATGTCAAAAATAGATTTATTAAGGATTTGATTTTAGACTGAAACTTTAAAAAGGAGGGCTACCAAAAATATGCTATAGGGTCGGCATAAACGGAGGTAGCCTTGAAATACTTATTTTCAGTCCTCGTTATTTTAAGTTTATCTTTCGGGGCCGGAAAAGAAAGCGAATATTGTGTTTCTGAAGGGCTTTTCCCCTCTGATCCCAAAGTTTTGTGGGATGAAGTATCCTCTTTTGTAAAAAATTCCCATACACAATTTAGTTTTGACGAACCACTGGGAATTCTGGTTCCAGAGGAAAGTTATGTTTTTTCTGGTATTGTTCTTGGTGCCGCTTTCAGTTCGATAATGCATGCTGATAAAGACCTCATAGTGTTTGTCGTAAGCGCTCCTGAAGGTCACGAGGGGGTCAATATCGTTATGGGAAAGCGGTTTGCTACCCCACTCGGAACTGTGCTCACAGATTCTGTTCTTGCGCATGAAATTTTAAGGAAAACTTTAACTCTTTACCCAACAAAGGAGTGTCCAACAAAGGGTTTTTGGTATTCGCTTCCATTCGTTCAGTATGTGTTTCACTCAAAACCTATTCTCGTGTTTGTCGTCGGGCGAAACAACATTCACAATATGGATTTTATTGCTCGCTCTTGTGCTAAAGCTATCTCGGGCAGAAAGCCATTGGTTATCATAGCGTCCAATCTCGCTGAGTCCTCCGCTGATAAATGCGTTGATGGGCTCGCCAACAAATCTTTAAAAATGCTTCTAAGGCTGAATGTGAGTGGGCTTAAGAAAGCCCATGAGTCGGGTGATGTGGGCCTTTCATCGTATTGGGCAGTTCTTTTTGGGCTTAAACTTCTAAGACAGCTTGGAGCTGATAGCGCAATCCTTTTAAAGAAATTTGCCAATTATGGCTTTCCGGCTCGAAGAGCTGTGTCCATGGCAGCTATGGTATGGGTAAAAAGTCGAGCCCTTCCCGGAAGAAAAGTTCGCCACAAGCAAGTTGATATCTATAGTTTGGGTGATGTGCTTTGGGAATACACAAAAGCTCTTCTTTTGGAGGAGGCGCCCCCAAGATTGCCCGATGAGGTTGCTAATGTAAGGTGTGGGATTTTTGTGACGATAGAAAAGAATAACAGGATGGTAGCGAGAGTGGGGAGTCTGTTCCCTGCAATGCCGGCGGAAGTAATGCTTAGAAACATTGTGAATTCAATAAAGTCCCAGAATAAGCTGGTATCGAATTTTATGAGGGAAGGCGGCGAGATAACGCTTAGGCTGGGGCTTGCGCGAATGGTTGACTGTAAAGTGGAGTCGTCCAGGAATCTCGGGATATATGTTCGCCTTGGCGGCAGAGATGGTATAATAATGCCATGGGAAGAAAACGACCTTCCCGCAAAGGCAAGGCTTGAAAGAGCATGTATCCAGGCTGGATTGCCCGCTAAAAGCTGGGAATCACCCGATGCTGAGGTGTATTTTTTTGAGTTGAAAACATTCGAGAACGAAATTCGACTGAGTAAGGCATCAAGATAAAAATGGGACGGGGAATTAAAAATGTTTTCTGGATGGTGGTTTTAATGCTGGTTGTTACAGCAGAATCAAGCATTGCAATGAGTTGCTTGGCTGCGGGAAGAATTGCTGACAATCAGCCATTATCACTGGCGCTGGTTGAACATGGTGTTCCGATGAAAATAGTCAATCTAATATCTGTAAATCTTAATAAGGTCTTTGACCTGAGGAAACTTCGACCGGGCGATGGCTACGAAGTTCGTTACGGCAGCGATACATCGTTCGAGTATTTTGAGCTAAGACGCTCTCGATGGGAACGATACATAATAAAGCGTGGGAGAGATAGCATACTCGTTCTCAAAGACACGATACCGCTGGTTAAGGTTGTTTGCGCTGCGAGCGGTGTTGTGAAGCATACACTTTGGGAATCCATGATCAAGGCTGGTGTCGAACCGGAAGCAATATTAAGGTTCACCGATGTTTTGGCATACGATTTCGATTTTGTTACTGATACCAGGGATGGTCATAAATTCAAGATATTGTATGAAAAACAATACTTTGGTGATGAGGTAGTCGGGGTGGGGCGTGTTCTTGCTGCAATGTATGAGACCAGAAAGAAAAAGTTTGTGGCAATTTACTATGAGGACCCCGACGGCAGAGCGGGGTATTTTGACCTGGCTGGCAAGTCGATGAAAAAATCCTTGCTTAAGGCGCCGCTTAATTATCGTCGCATAAGTTCTCACTTTTCGACGCATAGATTTCATCCCATACTTAAGCGTTATCTTCCCCATTTGGGTGTTGACTATGTAGCTCCCAAGGGCACCCCTGTGGTGTCCTCGGGCAATGGTGTTGTTGTGTTTGCGGGATGGGCTCGTGGTTTCGGGAATTTCATAAAAATAAAACATGACAATGGAATAGAGACATCATACGGGCATTTATCTCGTTTTGCACGCGGCATAAGGAAAGGAGTAAGGGTTCGTCGAGGTCAGGTTATAGGCTATGTTGGAGCAACTGGACTTGCTACAGGTCCTCATCTTGACTATAGGGTTAAGGTAAAAGGAAAATATGTTAATCCGGAAAAATATGCGTTTCCTGCTGAACCACCTGTTAAGAGAAAGTATATGGCGAATTATAAAAAATATGCAAATTCGGTACTTACTGCTACCGATATTTTCTCAAAAGTAGGCGAACATAAATCGGAGAAATCATGATTTTTCTCTTGAATAACAGAAGTTGTGAGTTAGTTTATAGAAACTTGTATAGAATGGAATTTTGGAAGAATAAAGGGGGATAATCTTATGAGAAGAATCGTGTTAATAACGGTGGTTGCGTTGTGGGGTGTTTTGCTGGCGCAAACACCGCCGCCACTTTGCGCAGCTATATCCGACCCGGGCTATCACATAGCTCCTTACAGCTCGATAGTAATAAAAGTAAGCCCGGCGTGTGCGTCTAATCCAGCGGGGACGAGGTATCAGTTCTGGCGCCATGTGGTGAGTGCGCGCCCGACAATGGAGATGATGACTATATTTATGTCGCAGGACAGTTTCGTTTTCACGGGCGCACAGGATGGAGAGGTGTTTGAATATTATGTTCGTGCTCTTTACGGTTCCGATACCTCTGACTGGTCAGACCCGCTGACGATAGTTCACGACATTAACCCGCCGGCACCCGTTCCGTTTCTCGATGTCGCACATTGCGTTACGGGCGTTGACACTTATGTTCAGATAACCTGGCAACGAACCATTGACTCGGCCTCCTCAATCATGGGCTACGGCATCTACCGCTCGATGAGATATTTCGACTTGTGGCGAATCGATGCTGCTGACCCGTTCCTTGCTTTTATTCCAAACGATGGCTCGGAAATATACTACTATATCGATAATGATGTCATTTATGGTAGAACATATTACTATACCGTGGTTCCCTACGACAGCGCAGGGGTTCCCGTTTTCGTTAGAGGACATCATCCACTTACCGGCAATCCGATAAAGATGGCACGACTTATAGGGCCGGGTTTCTGCGAGACACCGATATGCGCGATCCTCATGCCGCCGCCTCATTGGATTACAAGACCTTCGTTCACGGTTTATACTGACCATACCATGTGCCATCCTCGCCCCGGAATAATGTATCAATATCGTCAGATAGATGAGACGACAGGCGATACCCTAACTTCTGTCTGGACTGTGGCACCCTCATATAACTGGCTCACGAGAGATTGCCATACTTATACTTTCGGCGTGCGGGCAAAGCTTGATACCACTGTTTCCGATTGGTCGTATCAGGTTCCGGCTGTCTGCGATATAGGTGCACCTGGCTGTGTTGACAGCCTTGTTGCAACGCTCAGCGAGGCGGGAATAGATGTTCACTTCTATGTCTCCGATGAACGCGCGCTTGATTGTGGCTCTGGCGTTAAATGTTACAAGCTTTTCCGTTTCACTGATGACGAGTTATCGTCGTTCTTCCCAGTGGATACTGGCGACACCAGGCATCTTTTGTATACTTTCTGCCCTGATAGCTACAAGTTGAATGCCGATTATCGTTATTTCGACTTTGCGAGCGGGCTGGCAGATGATGAAACCTACTACTATCTTGTCGTGGTTATAGACAGCCTTAACCAGTATTCCTATTGCGGCAGGGGAATGGATAGCGTCATAGTTGACAAAATAACGGCTGCTCCCATGCTTATACCTCTTCCGACATGGTCTCCCGGCACAGGTGTTACGCTTAGCATAGTTGACACAAGCCATTGCGATATAGTTGACATTTACATTGATGTTGCCTCATCGCCCGATTTTACTGTGGACTTCACGACCATAGGACCACTTGACATTCACGACCCGTCGCTACACAATCCTGACGACCACATTTGCGAGGACTGGGATACGCTTAAATACTACATTGGTGGTCTGGATGAAGCTCAGTATTATTTCAGGGTTTGGGCAAGGGATGCCATAGGCAACACATCCGTTTATTCTAATGTTGTCAATACACGCTTTGATAACACCCCCCCTGCGCCTACCGCTGTTGATTCGCTCCACAGTTATGCGAAGTGCACCAATGAGCTCGTAATAAAGCTATGGTTCTCACCTTCCACTGACGCCGGTGTTGGTGTGGGACAATATCATATTTATCGTTCGAATAGTCCCGGTGCATTAGGAACCGAAATAGGGACTATAAATCATAATCCATTTATAAGTGTTTATACATTCGTTGACGAGTCTCCCAATCCCGGGCACAATTTCAGGGACAATTACTACACGATATTGGTTTCTGACAATTTCGGTAATACTACTACCTCTGGAGTTCAGCGAGGATTCTCAAGTGAAACGCCACCCTATCCTGTAAGAATCGATTCCGTCCGCACGGAGTATGAGAGCGGCGAGATGTGGCTTATAGTTTACTGGTCCGACACAACTCCTTCGTCATACGGCACAGGTGGCTTGGGCAATATGTATAGACTTCAGCATTCGGCGGACAGCTCGTGGCTTTGCACCGGTGACCCGTTGCTGGTTAAAACTGAACCATTAACATTCGAGCATTATATGAGACTGCCGAGAAGCATAATTATAGGTTCACCAGTCAGGTACTTCCACATAGCGACTATAGACCCGTGGGGCAACGAGAGTGGATACTCAGAGCCGATAGCTTTCTTCGACTCATCTTGGTACACTGATTCCGTGGTTATGCACCTTTATCGTGGCTGGAACATGATCAGCTTGCCGCTTCTGCCGCGTAATACAAATGTTCGCGATATTTTCCCATCGTTAATTCCTGGCAATTGCTACACATTCAATCCGGTAACAAGAACTTATGAGAGCGTGACCAATCTTCGAGTCGGTGTCGGCTACTGGGTTTTGAGCCGGAGCGACCATTATGTTATGCTTAGGGGTTATCATATTCCGGAGTACATAAGAACGCTTGAGGGCGCTGGCTATCACATGATAGGTGGTATATCTGACACAGCTGATTTCGAGGTTACCCCCAACGGTGCCCTTGCAAGAAGGCTTCTTAGCTGGTGGAACCCCACAATAGGTCGTAATGGTGGGTATGAGGATTCCGACATTCTGGTTCCCGGACGCGGATACTTCATACTGCTCGATTCGACGGCTACGATTCATGTTCCCGCTGGTGGTGCCAGAAAGAGCATAATACCTGAGAGCGAGGTCGCCGTGCTTAACTTTGAGGGGCAAAAGCTAAAACTTAACACTGATGGGATTGACCTACCAATGCCGCCGCCCGTCTTTGAGGTGTCATTGCCGCATATCGTTGGTGAGAATGGCGAGATGCTCATGTGGGGAAGTTCGAACGATGGTCACTGGACTATCGAGGTTCCTGAATCGTATAATTTGACCATTGAAAAGCTTCCAAAGGGGCATTGGCAGCTTAGCGGTCCCTTCGGAGAGCAAGAGCTTGCGGAAGGCATGAGCCTTAGCCTTAAGGCGGGGAAGTATGAAGTTTATTACGAGTATGTGCCCGATAAGTTTGTAGCGCGGGCATACCCCAATCCGTTTAATGCTACTGCGATTATTGAGCTCGAGATTCCGCGAAGGGATAACATTAATGTGTGCATACTTGACATTAATGGGCGAGTTATTCGAAATATTTACAGCGGAGAAGTATCTCAGGGCGTTGCTAAATTCGTGTGGGATGGCAAGGACGAAGCAGGAAATGAACTTCCCAGCGGTGTTTACTTCGTGAGAACATTGGGGACTAAGTTCGGTTCGATATCGAGGATTGTCATGGTTCGATAACAATCGCAAAGTTTAGAAATAAAAGAAGGAGATAAAATTATGAAACGGATTGGCTTAATAGGGGTTATAGCAATATTGGCGGTCGGGCTTTACGCTCAGGGTGCGCCGACACTACTTTCTTTGCCGCCATATACTCAGGGCACCACATGTAGAATCCAATGGACGCTACCTCCGGGTGCACATCCCATAGCTTATCATATTCAGGTAGTTTCAGCTGAGGGCACCCCAACATTCCCATCGGGGATAGATCCGACTCACTCGATATTCCCCATACCAGTAAGGCATGCGCCGCACAATAGTTATACTATAGGTCTGGATTCTCTTCCCGGAACTCCCGCCGACGACCCGCTTTCCGACAATGTCAGATATTGTTACAGAGTTCAATATCGCTACGCAGTTTCGGGTACTCTTTACGCTTTTTCGGCATGGTCGAACTATGTTTGCTCGAGGCAGGACAATTCCGCCCCGACTGTAGAACCTGAAACACTCTGGATCTGGACGCACACACCGAGTTTGGAGATAAATTTCCACGCCGAGGACGCCGTCGTAGGTGATGTGGCTCAAATAAAGATTTACTATAGAACTGCGCCAGGTGATACATGGTCTTATTTTGGAGCGGAGTCATTCTCTGGCTCGCCAGTTGATGCTGATATAACCTTCAACTCCGCTGCTGTGGGCGGTGATGGATATTATGAGTTCTATCTCGCCGGCAAGGACAGACTCGGAAACGAGATTTACCCTAATACCGCCTTTGGTCCGCTTCCAGCTCAAACATGGACGAGATTTGACACAGGAATGCCAGAAGCAAGGGTTATACCAACAGGGATTTCCGAGTATTATACTGTGCGCTCTGTCAGAGTATCATTCACGGCAAGCGATAGCTATAGCGGAGTTAGAGATGTTATAATCTACTACTCTCTCGACATGTCCTCGCCTGTAAGATACGACTCGATATTCTACGGTGGTGCTGCTACTGTCACCGATTCTATAGATTTCGTGACAGCTCATGACGGACGCTATGGTCTTTACTTTCAGGCTATAGATTCTGCTGGCAATGTTGAGCCTATAACATCAGAGGAAATCTTTTTCAACATAGATACTCGTTCACCGGAATTTTCACGGGTGATAATTGAGGACACTACTACTGCTCCTCACGCTACGGATGTTCCCGCGGAGACGGGCTATACCAATTCCACCGCAGTTTGGGTTACGCCAGAAGGTGCCGCCGATAATCCACCTCTCGGCGATAGCTACGCGTCGGGGATTGAAAGCGTTTATGTGGCACAAAGCAGCGATTTTGAAGAAAATAAAGCTGTCTTCCCATATTCCGCTGGTGGAAGATATCTTTACAATATGACTCCCGGTGATGGTGTTAGGACCATTTATGTAAAGCTTAAGGATAGGGCTGGCAATTATTCTGCTCCCCAAACGGGAACGATTATCCTTGACACCGACGCCCCAACTCTGCGAGCTGTCTATATACTCGACAGGACCACCGACCTTCCGAGCGACACTACTGACGAGCTTACGGTTAAAATTCATATAGACCCCATGCCTTCGTCCTCGCCGTTTTACAAGGTTTTCCTTACCCAGGACGAATCTATGCTTGCACACATTCCCGCTTCTGGTTGGCAGGATTTCCGCGACACTATGACATTCACATTCACGGGATTTTCAGAGGGTGATTGGATGCACATCTGGGTGGTTCTCAAGGATTCCGCTGGAAACATTTCTAATGTAGGTCACGATTCGATATACTATGACATTAATAATGGTTTCGTTGATATAGTCTCGATGCGTGATATTAACGGTCCAGATTTGACAGGAACATACACCGACAGCAATCTGGTTTATGTGACCATAAGGTATGGTGTTGATGTCGACTCGATAGAAATATGGGACGATGCCGGAAGTCGTTCTATGTATGGTGTTCCAACGCCTTCGAGACCCGATACTACAATCACCATTGAGCATGAGTTCAGCCGTGTTGACGGTGTCAGATGGATTCATGCGCGCGGATGGAACATTTACGATGCTTTCCCCACCGCTACTGATTCGATGAGCATTATATTGGACACTCATGACCCGTATCTTGCGAGGATAAATGTAGAGGACCTCTCGGTAGGCTACGACCCAACCGATACCTCGGAAATAGCCGATAGCGGCTATACCAACGACATCCATGTTAGAGTGGTTTTCGTTGACCCAAGAGACACGAGAACAGGGATTTATCATCGGAAGGCAGTCTGCGACACGATAGTAGTCGAGGAGCCATATATTTCTTCAACTATGGACTTTCATTTGCCTGACCACGATGGAGTTTGGCTTGTTCATGGTTTCGTTCAGGATTCGGCTGGTAACTGGTCTGCGCCCGCAGATTTCCGGGTAACGCTCGACAGGCAGCGTCCAGTTATAAATTCGGTGACGCTAAGGGATGCTACCTCGCACAGCGATGAATATACCGACGATTTAACGATACTCGTTGAAACAAATGCTGTTGATGGTTCAGCGGAACCCGCTTACATTGCATTTTTCGAGGATTCAGCTTTGTGGCCGGATAATCTTGGTGGATTGTGGCAACCGTACGACCATCTTCTCAGCTATACATTCACTAACCCCGAGCAGGGCGTTAAGAAGCTTTATGTAGCCGTTAAAGACCATGCGGGGAACATAAGTGTCATGGCTTCAGACGAGATAGTTTACAGAACAGAAATAAGAGTTGAGATGACGCTTTTTGATGCTGATAGAGGACATGCCTTCACCACATATACCAATTCTCCGACGGTTGGCGTTCTGTTTACCACATATGTTACACCACCTGATGCATATTACCTTTCAATCGATACAGTCCCACCTGAACCAGATGCACCCGGCTGGATACCTTATCCTGGTGATAATGACACTCTTTTCCAGGTTCCTCCCGGAGAGGGTGAGAAGGTTGTTTACGGTTGGGTGAGGTCGGTGGCTTATACGGTTTCGCCCCGTGTGGAAGCCTCTATAATCCTCGATCAAACTTATCCCGACATTCCCCAGGGATTCACCGTTTGGGATACCACGAAGGCTGATAGGTGGCCTAATGTGTTCCGCGCCCATATGGGGTGGGCTAACGAACGGTACATATACGCATCAATACCCGAAGCTAACGATAATCTTTCGGGTGTCGACTCTCTTCATTTCATCGGTCCGTTTGAGGATAGTTTATGGGCACCAAGGCCATTCGTTGTTGTAGCAGGTGGCGGTGGCATAATGGTGCCCTATCCTAATGACAGCGTGCAACTTATAATAAGAGACGGTGTGGAAGGAAGTTTCGATATTGTTGGCGGTGCTATGGATGGTGCTGGTAACTGGCACGACATTGTGGTTCACGGCGGATACGATACTATACCGCCCCAGTTTGAATTCAGACCATTAACCCATACTGATACCACGACATTGCCCCATACTATCCCGATGTCCATAACAGATGAGCCAGATGGTGGTCATCTTTGGAAGGTATGCTTTAGAGTGGTTGAACTCGATACCATAGCTTGCGCAGTAGTTAGGGACGAATGGGGAACATATCCTGACTTCAATGTTGATTTCCCGCTGGCTGATATGCTTGACCCCCACAATCTATATACTGTTGAGGTGGTGGTCGTGGACTCCGCAGGAAACGCGAGCGAGGTGAAGAATTTCTATCCGTGGAGTAAGATTGACTTCAAAGTAGTAGCACCAAACGATACGCTTGACAGCGAATTCACCAACAGCCAGACAGTGCTTACTGTCATAAATTCCTTCGTTACTCCCGATTCCATGCGATTCGCTGAGACTGAACCAGCATTGCTTGCCAGTGCCTGGATACCATTCGAAAGGGTTCACGAGTTCACATTCTCTAACGCTACCAATGAGGTAAAACATGTCTACTGCCAGGTTAAGAAGGGCAAGTATGTCAGCCCGGTTAATGTGGACGCAATAATCCTTGATACGATACCGCCCACAATGGACAGAATCGAAGCGCACGACATCGATAGCGATGACCCCAATTGGTCTGATAGCAAAGAATTAAGGATTATCATATTCAATCCACAGGATACACCACCTGGTGAGGTTTATGCGGTAAGACTTTCTGAGTCCCCTAATTTCGATTACAATGTTCAGGTTATAGAGTTTGACCCAGCTAATCCTGAGGTTATTTATACTGCTGCGGATGAGCCTTACTATCCCGAGGATGTTCCGCTTCCGCCTGAGCATATCGATGCTCTTCTGGCGGGCGCAAGGCTTATCTACGCTCAGGTGCTTGACAAGGCGGAAAACCCGTCACAAAGCAAGACATATCAGATAGTTATAGATTGGTCGCCTCAAGAGGTTATAAACTTCCCCAATCCCTTCGACCCAACGAAGGAGAAAACATACATAAGGATAAAAGCACCGACACCAGGTGTTACCGTTGACATAAAGATTTATGATATGTTCGGTAATCTTGTCTGGAGCGGAACGAAAACGCTTAAGTCCGATTCCCGCGAGGGTGAAATTCAGTGGGATGGAAGGAACGACAACGGAGACATAGTTGCCAATGGTGGCTACATATGCATTGTTGACATAGGTGGTAAGCAAATTAAGCGTAAAATCGCGGTCTGGAAAGGGATAGAGCGATAATAAAACCTTTGAGCATAAAAGGGGGCAATAAATATGAGATCCGCTGGATACCTAATTATCGCATTAGGGCTTATAATAAGCCTTGCGTTAGCCCAGGACGGGGTTTACGGCAAACCCGGTGAATACCTGAGGTTCGGCACATGCGCGCGAGGACTTGCTCTTGGTGGCGCATACTCTACTATTGTAAACAATGCTGATGCGCTGCTTTACAACCCCGCAGGACTGGGTGCTCTCGAAAGATGGGAGCTTGCAGTAACCCATGCACAGCTGTTCCTCGACTCGAGGTATGAAAATGTTTCTTTCGGCTATCCTATCGGGAAAATAGGCAATATAGGGCTATCTCTGACAAGCTTTGGTATATCGAAATTTGAAGGCAGAGACCAGTTCAGCAGACCGACAGGCGAGTTCTCGCTCAACGATATTGCTATAAGCGCCGGTTTCGGAAGATGGTTTTGGGGAAGAAGGTTCAGAATGGGTATTTCGGGAAAGTATCTGAGTTCTTCCATGGGCGATTATTCCGCAAGCGGATTTGGAGGCGTTGATTTCGGCGTGGTTACCAAGGACATAATGCGAAAGTTCCGCGTCGGACTGGCTGTATACAATCTTGGAGCATCTGAAATAGCTGGAGATAAACTCCCAATGGTTATAAGGTTTGGCGTGGGAATAAAGCCGATAAGGCGTATTTTCCTGCTTGCTGATGTGGAGAAAGTCGAGGATGTGATAAGACCTCATTTTGGAGTAGAGGCGAAGATAACCAAGTTCCTGCTGCTTCGCGGTGGCTATAACATGAACGAGGTCACATTCGGGCTGGGACTCGCTCTCGACAGGATGATAAGTTCGATGCGTGGTCTTGGGCGACCTTCACTCGACTATGCTGGCGCTGTTATGAATCCTGTGGGCAATGATTACATGAGGTTCACGCTTACTTTTCACGGTGCCGAGCGTTATAAGCTTTCGGACCTTATGGCTCAAACGGATCCATGTGCGAGACTAACGGAATTTGAGGGATTGCTGGATAAGGACGGTCTTATAGGTGCTAAAGCGAACCTTATTTTTGGTGACTGCTACTTTACTTATGAAAGCAAGAAAGCACCACTCTCCGCAGCGCCTAATTTCAAAGATATTTATCCATTCTTCAAGGAAGCTTACATTGGAAAATTTGGCGCGAACTGGGTGCAGAACATACTCGCTACTGAAGGTTCGAACCTTGTGTTCTCACAGCGAACTCATTATATGTTCGCTGAGGTTTCGATGCATAAACAGATAAACGAGGAGACGAAGAATCTTATACAGGATCTTATTTCCCTTGGTGGCGATAGCGCCCAATATGATGTAAGACTTCAATACGATCTTGCGTACACATATGAGGTTCTGGGATATCTCGATAGCGCTAAGGCGCTCTATACCGAGATAGCTAACATGACAGAGCTTGAGGATCCCGTGCGACCACTCGCCATGTACAGACTTGCTTATCTGACGCGTGAAAGTGACCCAACTGGTGCTATAGGGCTTCTTAAGAAGCTCGTTCAAAAGTTTGGCTTTGGATTTTACGACGAAAATTGGGGCAGGCTATCTTACCCCATGTTCCCGAAAAAATACAAGGACAATTCCATAGCCGATGATGCCTTATTGCTTATGGGCGATATTTATGCTGCTCAGGGTGGAGAGGATAATGCGAAGAACGCTTTAATAGCTTATCTTGACATAATACTGTTTTACCCAGATGCGGACAGAGAGGTGGTTACCGCTGCTGCTCAAAGGGCTGCGAACATCTACGATAAGCTTGGAATGACTAAAGAAGCTGAGAATATGCGGAAACTCGCTGGTTCTCTGTAAATTTTTTCGGAAAATATTGTGTTGACACGAGAAATAGTGGCATTTAAATATCGTTAAATTATATTGACTATTAAGGACAGCAAAATAGAAAACAAAAGTAAAAGGAGGAGGTAGTAATGCACGGGAAACTAACACTGCTGGCTCTTGTGGTTTTAAGCGCTATGGCACTGATGCCAGTGCATGCACAAGAGTACATGGACTCTATTTGGGTTCATATTTCGTCAGCAGATGAGTCAAAGGACGAAGCTGGAAACCTTCAGGTAACACTTGGATGGGAAGTCTATATTAAACGATATAATCCCAGAAGGAAAACCTATTCCGATTGGGAAAAAGTAATGTCCCCATCTGACCTCGGGCTTACATTTCGTGCTGAAGTCTCCACCGATTCTACCTTCACCACAATAGCTGATAAAAAGGAAACAAATGAGCTTTCCGTGATATTCACAGGTCTCAATTTCGGTCAGCACTATTGGTGGCGAGTGGTCTTGGCATCGCCGCCGTATCCGTCGAAATGGGACTTCGCAGAGGGTGTTGTTTTCAAGCATGCCGCTGTCGTTACTAAAAAAAGAGGAATATTTGCCGCCTACTGGAATTTCATCAAAAGAGGTGGTAAAGCATTCATGATTGCTCAGCACGCGCTCCTTTTGTTCGGGATAGTAACATGGATACTTATCTGGCGAAGATTATGGCTGGCTAACATATTCCCACCGAATAAACCGAGCCTTCTTTATAGAATCCTTCCTGTTGATAGAGTAGGTAAAACTGAGGTGGAGAGCGAAAGAGGTAATATATTCCTTCGCGAGGTGGCAAAATACTGGTCGAAAGCTATGGAATCCATGTCTGTAGGACCTGAGGACTTCCCTACTAAGGAGGACTTCCTTAAGGCAGATGAGAAAGTCGAGGAAGAGATTGCTAAGAGGAAATGGCTTGAGATTGGTTTGCCCAATGTTGAGAAAGCCATAGAGATTTGCAAAAATGGTGTGCCGGGCATAAAGCTCCCCAAAAAGCCGCTCGATTATCCGACTGTTAGGGTATTCCTTGCTGCGTTGGAAAACCACAGGGCTAACAGGAACAATTTCTATGCTTCCCAAGAGATGGACCGTGCTGCTGATAATACCATGATTAAGGAAGTCGACCAACTGAAAGGCTGGGAGGTAACAGCACTCTGGGCTGTTGGGTCTATTGAGCCCATGCTCGGACTTTTTGGAACGGTTGTAGGTATAAGACAGGCATTCGGTAAAATCGAGGAAACCGTGAGAACCAATCCTAATGTCCAGCTTAATGTTATCGTGCCGCAGCTTGCAGGTGGTATTTATGTCGCTTTGATAACCACCATTGTAGGTCTTATGTTCGGAATACCTATGATGCTTCTGCACTACTATTATCGTGGTAAAGTCGATTGGATCTTCGGTAAGTGGGAAGAGATTATGACAAACATCCTTAACCAGGCTTGAGGAGGTGGTAGACTATGAAGAGGCGCGAAGAACCACTTCCAAAAGCCGAGTGGACATCACTTGTGGATATTATCTTTCAGTTGCTAATATTCTTCATGGTTACCATGGCGCTGGGAACGATGCTTAAGCAGTCTGCGGCACAGGTAGCGGGTCAGGAGAAAAAGGACTTACCTCAACTCCCTGCGGTTGAAAAGCTCTCATCAGTGGATTGGGAGGTTACTGAGGGATACTTACTTCATATAGATAGATTACAGAAGCCACCTTTCAATGGTGACCTTGCAGCATATATACTCGACCCTGCGGTGCCAACAGTTAAAGAAGCAGAAGCCGAGTCTTCTCATGCGCATGGTCCATTCCCGTTGGAAAAAGCGAAAAGGATACTTCAGCGGAGGATTGAAGATGAGATATTTATGGGGAATCCACCTCCACGGCTTGAGATACGCGCTCATAAGGATACGCCTTTCGGATACATTCTCGATATAATGGAATTCTGCGACCGAGACTCCATCGAAGTAGTAGGGTTCAGATTTTCTCACATCAAGAAAAGACTATTTTAGGGAGGTGATAGCAAATGAAAAGACGAGTAGAACCGCTCCCTGCAACGGAACTTACATCACTTGTGGACATTATATTCCAACTAATGATATTTTTCCTTGTTTCGATATCGATTCTTCCGGCTATAAAGTCGGCGCCGCAGGTTGAAGGGCTTATGAACCTTCCTACGCCTAAAAGAGGCGATGCAGAGGCATCCGTCCTTATTCAGATACACAAAACTCCCACAGGTGGACTCGATTATTATGTCCTTCAGGGCAACGACGAGTCCGCTGAGTTTTACAATTGGTTCAAGGACAAGAGACAAATAGTTAAAATTCCGTCTGCATATGTGGCATTCAGAAATGCTGCACAGCGATATAGAGTTATCTACGATGAGCGAGGGTTGAAAGCTTTTCTGCTCGATATAAGGGATAACGACCCTGCAGTCATAATAAGAGCTCCAGGAAATATACCATACAGTGATGTTGTAAGGATAACTGGGTTCATGCACTCGATAGGCATAGCGAAGATAGCCTGGGTCAGAGGCACGCTTTCGGACCTTAAGGTGGAGATCAAAAAGTCACGGAGGGGACGGGTATGAAAACAAAAACACTTAAAATAGCGCTTTTGCTGGCATTGCTTAGCCTGCTTGTTCTCGGATGCGGCGGCGGTGGCGGAGAATCTTACATAAACATCCCCGAGGGTCCCAAAATAATATTTCGCGGTGGTCTGGGAAAGATAACCATAAGATATACACCACCTCCACCACCAATATTCAGAATAGCTAACGCAACAGATTACATAGAATTCAACTACATAAAGGAAAACTACGGTATTCCTGATAAGCCCATAATAGTGGAATACACCGTTGAGGTTTCAGTTATTTCGCCGACCATAATCCAGAGGACGAGTTTACCTCAGTTTAACGATTACATCGTAAGGGTGATACAAGGGTGGACTTATACGCGATTCGGCAAAGGTGCGATGAGGATCAAGGTTGATGTGGCGAAAAAGAGGATAGAGGTGGACCCGGGAAGGATAGTTCTTGTTGAGGCTGAGGCGGGGAAAGAGGTTCCGAGGCTTGGGAATGTGCGTGAAATGGTTCGTCAGGTCGGATTCACCGTGGTTAAGGGAACGCTTTTCTGATTGTGGACTAAGAAAAACCAGGTATGAAGCGTTTTAACTTGGGAAGCGACACTATTTAGAATAAAATCGGGAGGTAAGTATATGCGTAAATTCTTACTAATAACAATGCCACTTTTGGCGTTATGCCTTGCCTCGGCGCAGACTATAGACCTTGCTACTGCCACGCATGCGCTGGATAAAGGCGTTAAAAGCTATCTTGCGGGCGATATGGACAAAGCCAAGCCACTTTTCGAGGAAGCTATAAAGGATTTCGAGCAATTGCTGGGCGGCGTTCTATCACCCTCTGATGAGGCTTACTCCAAATACTTTCTTGCTACAGCGCGATATTATGCTGCTAAAATAGGTAAAGATAGAGACCTTATAGAAAAAGCAGCGGAGACATTCCGTGATGCTGCGCTTGCATTCAAGAACCTTGGCATAATAGGTGAAGAGTATGTTCGCTCGGTTTACATGCGTTCGCTCTGTTCGTTTAGGTTATTCCAGCTTGCAGCTACTGAAAGAGCACAGTCAAGGGAGCTGGACAATGCTATCGGAAATCTCATGGCATTTCTCGATGACGAGAATGTTCAGAAGAACAAAGCCGACTTCCAGGACCTTATCGACAATGCGACATATTTGCTTGGATACTGCCAGTATCAGCTTGGTTACATTAATTCATTTTATCCCGGAAAATACGGCACCGCAAAGAAATTCCTGAAGGATGCAGTGGAGACCTTCAAGAAGGCTAAGATGTCCTCGAACGAGCAGCTTGCGCTTTCGGCAGCTTATATGGAAGCTACCTGCCATTATGTTATAGCAAGGCTTTATCTTAGAGTTCCTGAGGACAAGTGGGAAAAGTATAAACTCGCAAAGGGGACGCGATTTTCTGCCGCTGAGGAAGAACTCGGGCTTTCTATGAAGATTCTCGAGAAGATGGTGGCATCTGCGGGAACATACAAGGACCTTCAGCTTATGGGGAAAGTGGGTAAGCTTATTGACATGATAACACTTGGTTCGGTGGGAGACAAAAAGCAACTCGACGATGCACTGGAAAAGCTTACTGACCTTCGTTCGGCGCCGGGTTGGGGTGATGAAGTTTTGAACAGAATAGCTGATGGTGCATTGCTTAACTACCTTATTTACAATGGTCCACTACGCAGTGCCGCAAGCAACCTCTCAAGGGTAGCAAGCAAAAACTTTGAGGCTTATTACTGGGCTGGATGGCTTCACTTTATCAACAGCGAATACGATAAAGCTAATGCAAAATTCTCCACATTCTTGAGCAAGAGCGGTGCCATAAGAACGACGAAAATGAGGGAGCTTCGCGCTGACGCCAAGTTCAGGCAGGCTGAGTGTTTGTTCTGGATGGGTGTGAAAAGAAGCGATATAAACCTTCTTGGGCAGGCGGACAACATATACAAAGCGCTTGAGAACCCAAAGGGTGAGTACTACAGGTATCTTACCGAAGATGCAAGGGATATTGTTGCGATAAGGCGATTCTTGATAAACATCGAATCGAGCCTTGGTAAGGAAAGGAATGTAAGCGTTTTCGATGCAGCCATGGCTCTTGCTGGGCTTCAGTTGCCCAAGGATGCGGAAAAGTACATCGATGCCGGAAAATACTTTCTGCAGAAGGGCATAGAGACTGCCGCTCTTGAGCGTGAGACTGCTCTACGATTTGCTATTCACGCGTTTGACAAGGTGCTCAGTGCTGGAGTCTCGTCTGCGCTGAAAAATAGGGCAAGATTTCTTAAAGGTGTTGCTCTCGTTAAACTTGCCACAGTTCAGGAGAAGGATAAAGCCCCCGCAACTATAGAAGAGGCGAGAGGCGTTCTTGAGGGTTGCACATCGCCTTTCAGGGACGAGGCGAAGTATGTTATAGGTATAGGCTACTTCAATATAAACAAGTATGACCTTGCTTTGTCGCTTCTTTCGCCGCTTAAAGCCAGAGGACACTATAGAGCTGCGTTCACATATGCGATAATAAAAGAGGAGCAGAATCGTTGTGCTGATGCAGCAAGAGCATTAGGTTCAATTCTTAAGACCATACGCAACAAAACTGACTATTGGTATCAGAAAGCTGACCTTGAACTTTCCAAGCTACCGTGTCGTGCGCAGGCATCGGCGGCTTCGGCACTTCCAAGGTATAAGGAAGCTCCTATGACATACGAAAGGCTTGTGGACGAGGAGGCGGAGCGAGCAAGAAAAAAGCATGAATGCTTGTACATCTGGCACAAGGATTCAAGATATAAGGAAATACCTGACATTGACAAGCTTATCCCGGACCGTCCGCCGGAAACTCATGTTACGATTGAGCTCGCTATCGAGCCTAAGGGTGGCGAGGAAACTATCATATTCGACGGCAAGCCAGACGCAGCGAAGCCAGTAAGCGGTAAGCCATCACTTTACAAGATAACCACCAATAGAGGAACGCATGAGGTCGTGGTTAAGAAGAAAGGTTTCTACAAATGGGACGGCAAGATAAAGATAACTCGCTCCGAGAGGATAACTATAACGCTTAAGAAAGCGGTTAAGTATACACCTACGGGCGAGGTTTCGGGAACGAGATACGCCATAGCGGTTTCCTCGAATGGTTCTGAAACATTCGTTGCGAACGCGAAAGACCACAAGATAATATGGTTATCCAAGGATGGGAGCAAAAAAGGCGAGTTCAGGTACAGCGACCTTACCATTGGTGGTGTTGGTGGACTGGCACTCGATGGAAGGAAACTTATAATAACTGACCCCAAAAGGAACCAGATTATAAGGCTTATACCCGGGAAATCTGAGGTTATAAAAGAGGAACCGGAGGAATCCACCACCGCTGAAGGTGAGGAAGCAGCTGAAGAGGTTAAACCAGTTAAGGCTGCAAAACTTAAGTTCGATGTTATAGCATATAGCGGGGAAAGATACGGTAGCAGCCCGCTTTGGATGCCTGCTGGTGTGGCTGTTTCTGAGGGCGTTTATTACATTGCGGATGCTGGGAATCACAGGATAGTGGTTTTCGAGGGCAAGTCGTTCAAAAAAGAGTTCGGTCGGGATGAGCTTGTTCATCCGCTTTCGGTCGCTGTGAACGGCGACGAAATTCTCGTGGCTGACATAGGGAAAGGTAAAATAGTTCGTTTCTCCATTGGTGGCGAATATCTTGGTGATGTCGAGCTTCCCGACCAGAAACAGCCTGCGTATGTTTATGTCGCGCCCGATGGCTTTGTGTTCGTGGCTGACTACGCGACCAATACTCTTATTAAATACACCCCGAAACTTGAGCCGCTTTCTATAGCCGCAACAGGAGCGCCAGCGCCAAAAGCTGTTTCTCAGATCGGCGAGGGCCCAGCATCGGTGGTTTATCTTGCTAACCTGAAAGGTTTGACGGTTCTTAAAGGAAGCTGGGACAACAATTACAAGCCGTGATGAACAGCACGAAGCAATAAAAATCTTTATTGTGTAGAGTGTAGGGGCTCGTAAGTGAGCCCCTTTTTATTCTGAATCGAGCGTCAAACGATATTTTGAGCACGAGAGAAATAAAAATAGTTCATTCCTCAGACTGGCACCTCGGATTCTATCCAGGCGCAAGGGATAAGAGCGGAGTACCTGTAAGAACCCTTTTCGTATTGAAAGCAGCCGAATCGCTCGTTGACTTTGTCCGCAAAAATGAGGTCGATGTCGTGCTTTTAAGCGGGGACATTCTTAACCGCGGCAATCCATCACCTACCATTCAGAATGCGCTTGCGGGCGTATTGAAATCGTTGGTAGACAGCGGAGCTAAGGTCGTCTATTTGATCGGTAATCACGAAATACCTGGCTGGGGTGACCATCCGGTTAAAATATACGACACGCTCGGTGTTCCGGGAATAATTGTTGCGGATAAGTTTGGCATTTTTTCGCTTGAGGTAAAAGGTTTGCCCCTTGACATTGCTGCGATTCCCTATAGCGCTATTATCAAGAGTGATTTTTCTTCCTTACTTGAGGAAGCTTGCTCGTCGGTTGAGCCGAAACATCCTTCAATACTTATGGCGCACATTTTTGTTCTGGGTGCCAGACTTTCAGGCAGCGACCTTAACCTTCTTCCTGACGAGCCTCACGCTTTTCCCGATGTATTTCGAGACACGCCTTTTTCCTACATCGCCTTGGGACATCTCCACAGGCATCAGAAGCTCATATCCAACCCGCCGACTGTTTATGCTGGAAGCCTTAGCAGGGTTAGTTTCAGCGAAGCCAATGAAACAAAAGGTTTTGTGTTCGTTAGGTTGACCGAAGAGAATTCTTTTTGGCGTGCAAGATGGAATTTCGTCGAGCTCGAATCGCCAAGTTTTATCACCGTAAGTGTAAATATTGCTGATACTGCCAACCCGACCGAATACATTTTGGAGAGGCTTGGACAAATGAGACTTAAGGACGCTATCGTAAGGATAGCGATAACGAGGGCTGCCTCCGACCCGAAGCCAGATATTCCATTTATAAAGCGCACAGTGCTTAAAAGAGGAGCTTTGGAATGTAAGGTAAGCGTGAACACAAAGTATTCTGGTTTAACTGCGGAGAAATCTCTAAGTAAAGCACCGAGAAAGGCAATGGGAACATTGGATATTATATCTGAATACATCTCATCTGTGCGCAAGGAGCACCTTGCTAAAAAAGAGGATATTTTGAAATGTGCCAAAGAGATTATTGATGAATTGAGAGGCTCGCGAAATTAGTAACACAATATATTGTGTTTTTATAATTATTTAACCACTACATATTGTTTTTTCACTTGACAAGACCCTATTCCCCACCGATATTTCAATTGTCCGAAAAGACCAAACAGGAGGAGGTAAGAAAATGAAGTCGTTCGTTCTGTTAGCGATTCTTTCTGTTGTTTTTGCTCAGGATGACTCACTTAAAGTTTATCGTGCGGTTGCGGATACGATTTGGGCGAAGAAATTTGTCAAAAGTGAATTGCTTGAGTTTTCGTCCGATGGTGTGGCGATAAATCGTGACGAGATTTCGTCGCGTCATCCAGTTGAATTTGTGGACTTACTTAGCGCGGTTGGTGGTGTCTATTGCAGACGCCAAAGACCTATTTTTGGAGCTTCTGCGACTCCAATGATAAACGGTGGAAGCTCCAACCATCAGCGCATACTTGTTGACGGTTTGCCTGTTCAGTTCCCTCAGCTTGGGCTGTTTGATGCTGGATGGCTGTCTATGAGCGCTATTTCCCGTGCCGAGGTCATTCCGGGCGCGTGGTCAGCTGTTTACGGCACTGGTGGAATGGCTGGTGCTATGAATTTTGTTATCGAAATGGACCGATTTGATACGACAGTAACTGACATCGAGTATATGCAGGGAAATTACGCTCTGGAGTGTATTAAGCTGCGCATGGAGCATAATCTTTTTCGCGGGTTATCGATGCTTATCGCAGGTGATAGGGTTGAGAATTCGGGTTATCTCGAAGGGGAGAAGAATAGGGTGGAGAATGTGTCATCAAAATTTTTAATTGGGGCATCGGAAAACTTTAAGATAGAGCTTTTTGGTCATTCGCATAGAGGATGGCTCGATTATTACTCTTATGGGACATTGGGTCACCAAAGGGATGAGGTCGCTTTGGCAGATGTAAGAATTAACACGAGATTTGGCGAAAATCTGCTCACAGCAGCCGTTCGACTTGAAAAATACAAACAAAAATATTTCACGAGTTACAGCTCATCCGAGCATAAGGCTAATGCGTTGACATTTGATCTGAGGGCAGCAAGAGAGTTTGGAGCGATAAGCACAAAAGTTTTCGTTCAGCCACGACTGTTGAAATTAAGAAGCACAGACAGCGGAGACCACGATGGACTAAGCGAACTTGGAGCGGGAATTCAATCAACTGTAAGGTCTAACTGGGCAAAAGTGCTTTTATCTGTTCGTTACGATAAGGGCATAAACGGCAAGGGCGGGTTCAGTTTTGGCGGTGGACTAAGAAAGGATTTATCGAAGGGCGTATACGCTGTGGCTAATTTCGGCAGAGGCTTAAGATTTCCCACCCCGAACGATTTGTGGTGGATGGAATCCTATTTTCCGTATTCAGTTCCAGTAATTGATTCTTCCGGCGATACTGTCGGTTGGCAGACAGTGATGATTTACGGCACACGAGGAAATGAGGAACTCAAGAAGGAGAACTCGACCAACGCCTCCGTTGGCATTGGATTTAATAAGAGTCGGGTTAAGGGTTCAGTTACAGCCTTTGCAACTTTTTATAAGGACCTGATTCAGTGGACCTCTACATACATTCCCGTCTCTGATGGTCCTGATTCGTCGATATGGCAGCCAGAAAATATTGCCACCGCTTCGATTGCGGGTTTGAAGATAATGACTTCCATGAAAGCTTTTGACTGGCTTTCTGCTGGGTTAAACGCTGCTTACTTGTTGGCCAAAGACAGCACGGGCAAGAGACTTCCTGAACGACCTGATATGTTTGTTACTTTGCCGATTAAGCTTAATCTTTCATTGCCTAAGGATGTAGGGTTCAGCATTATTCTGACGCCGAAATATATAGGGAGTTTCGAGACGACAGTTTGCGGGACAACTAAGGTTATTCGACCTGGTTTTTTGGCTGATGTCGTAGTATCAGCCACTTACAGCCTGTTCGAAATATTCGTGGCATGGAAAAATCTTACTGATACAAGGTGGGATACATTTGACGGAAGAAAGTCAATGGGAAGGGTTTTCTACGGCGGGATAAGATGGCGTTTTTATGACTGATCAATGAACAGGGCTAAGATTCGCGCATAAGTTAGGCGAGAATACCAATGGATATTGCGATTATTATGCCATCGAGAAGTGTTTCTATGTATGTGCTTTTCCATAGCACCTTTTTGTAGATGAGAACCGAAATAGCAGAGAGCATTATGTATCCTAGAACGAGCCACAATTGACGCGGACCTAATGCCAGAGTTGAAATCATCGCCAAAAGAAATATGGAGAAATTGAGTCTTAGAGTGGCATGTTCCCCAAGTTTTGCGGTTATCGATTTTCGTTGAAGGATGCGGTCTGATTCAAGGTCTTTAAGGCCAAGTGCTATTGCACGGAGCAAAGCAATGCCCAGTATTGGCACAAGCGCTTTGGGATTGTAATCGCCCCCGATGGCCCAGGTGAAAAAAATCCAGACACTTATAAGAAGGGAGTCCTTAACAGCCGTGGGCAGTAATCTTTCGATATTTGCTGACCATCTATAGATAGCCATCAGGACGAATACGCAGAGCACGAGATATTTTAGCCTTACAGCCGAAAGGAGTGTTAGCACCACTCCAACTATTAATGCTACATGCGAGGCATAGAGAAGTATTGTTCGGTTTTTTCTAACGAATTGGACTTTACTTGGGTCCATAAGGGCTAATCCCTGCCATTCCCGGAATTCGTAGAAGTTCTGCGCGGTAAAGACTGCTGCCGAGGTTATCAGCGCCCGAAAAACGCCTTCGGGGACGGAAAATATGCTGCTTATGGCGAGACTAAAAAGGAAGCTTGAGAATGCCATGTAAAGATTGCTTCTTAATACCGTGTAGGCAATATTTTTGACCCAGTGCCATTTCCATGGTGGAGCAAATTTTCTGTTTATAGCTTCGAGTCTGTCGACCACATTGTCTATAATCCAGTGTGGAGTTGATGCACCTGCGACGACAGCAACACAGTCTATGCCAGTGAAATCCTCTGGCTTTAATTCGGCTGCGGTTTCGACCCAGAATGTGGGTTTTCCTGTCTCGCTTGCTAATTTATACAACCGCTTGGTGTTAGCACTGTTTTTTCCACCAACAACTACGAACGCATCACAGTCCTCGCTCAGCTTTTCAACCTCGTCCTGACGAAATGATGTTTCCGAACAAAGAGTATTTCTAACTATTACATTCTTATACTTTTCTTTTATTTTTGCGACTATTCGGTCGAATGTTCTGTAGTCCATCGTCGTCTGAGCCACGACAAGTACCCTATTCCAGTCTGGTAATTTATCTATCTCATCGGGTGAGTTCACGGCTACAACATCGCCAACTGCCTCGCCCATTATGCCTATTACTTCTGCATGGTCTGGGTCACCGATAACTATAGTGGCATATCCCTGCGAGGAGAATTTTTTCACTATCTTGTGAACTAATGCTACTTTTGGGCATGTCGCATCGAATATTTCGGCTCCTCTGGAGATAAGCTTTTCTATGTCCTGTGGGCGTGCTCCGTGCGATCTTATGACCACTATAGAATTTGGCTCTGCGTCGTCGGGCGAGCGCAAAACTCCTATCCCTTTTTCCTCGAGCATCGCTATGGTTTGTGGGTTGTGTATGAGCGGACCGAGCGTAAAAATCTTTTTACCGCGGTGTTCGTCCGCTATGCGTAGCACGAGCTCTACTGCCCGTTTAACGCCAATGCAAAAACCAGTGCTTTTAGCCAATTTTACTCGCACATTCTCTATTATAGACAATTTGCTTTTCTGCGCAAATCGCTTATTTAACAATAACGATGTATTGTGTTGACTTTTATGACCATTTTGCTATTATTGCTTGAGCAAAGCGAGTTATGCGTAGGGTTAGAAACATAGGTTCAGCATTGCCTGTTGTCCCGCTTCGGGGAATGGTTGTTTTCCCTAACACGGTGACATCGATATTGGTAGGTAGAAGGCGCTCCGTTGAGGCTGTTGAGTATGTGTCTATGGGTAAAAGAACGCTTTTCCTCGTTGCCCAGAAGGAACCAGCGATAGAGGAGCCTACCGCAGCCGACCTTTTTAGGGTGGGAACTGTTGTAAAGATAATTCAGATAATGGGGCTTCCTGACGGTACCATGAAGCTTCTTGTGGAGGGATTATACAGAGCGAAGGTAATGCGATTCAATTCACATAGAAACTTTATGACTGCTATAGTTTACCCTTTCACCTATAAGTATGACCGCAACGACGCCAGGGTTGAAGCGCTTATGCGTCAGATTCGGGAGCTATATCAGGAGTACCTTTCACTCACCGATATGCCCGAGGAAATGGTTAAGACCCTCAACATTGAGAAGCCGATGGAGATGGCGGATGTTATAGCAGCTCAGATAAGCACTGACTTCAGAAAGAAACAAGAAATACTCGAGGCTGAAACACTTAAAACGCTTCTTGAGAAGCTTCTTGAGATGCTGGTAAGGGAGATAGATGTACTTAGGCTTAAACGGGAGATAAACCTTAAAGTAAGGGACATGATAGATAGTAGCCAGCGCGAATTCTACCTAAGACAGCAACTTGAGGCCATAAAGCGAGAGCTTGGCGAGGAATACGGTGCCAGTGAGGGCGAAATAGACGAACTAATGCAACGAGCTAATTCTGGAGATTATCCCGAAAAAGTCAGGGAAGTTCTACTAAAGGAGATAAAGAAGCTTTCCAGAATACCGCCAACATCCCCCGAAGCTGGAGTGATAAGAAGTTATATAGATTGGCTTTTCGAACTGCCATGGAATAAGACATCGCAAGATTCTAAGGACCTTAAAGAATCGGAGCGGATTCTCAATGAGGACCATTATGGGCTTGAGAAAATAAAACAGCGCATAACAGAGCATATAGCGGTAATGATGCTTTCGGATTCTCCCCGTGGACCTATTTTATGCTTCGTTGGTCCTCCTGGTGTTGGCAAGACATCGGTGGCGCAATCCGTTGCTCGTGCGCTGGGAAGAAAGTTTGTTCGCGCATCGCTTGGAGGACTGCATGACGAGGCTGAAATAAGAGGACATAGAAGAACATACATTGGTGCTATGCCTGGCAAAATAATTCAGGGTATAAGGCGGGCTGGCACTAAAAATCCTGTTTTTCTCCTCGACGAGATTGATAAGATCGGACATGACTACCGTGGCGACCCGGCAGCAGCGCTTATGGAGGTCCTCGACCCGGAGCAGAATAAGACATTTATGGACAACTACATTGAGATACCATTCGACCTGTCGCAGGTTATGTTCATAACCACAGCGAATACACTTCAGGGCATACCAGAGCCCCTTCTTGATAGGATGGAGATACTAAGGTTGCCCGGTTACCTCGAAACGGAGAAAGTGATAATAGCTCGTGACTTCCTGCTGCCGAAAGCGATAAAAAGAAATGGACTTGTGAATTATAAAATTGAATTTACCGAAGCGGCATTAAAGCGAATAATCCGCAATTACACTCGTGAAGCGGGTGTAAGGGAACTCGAACGCAAAATAGACGAAATCCTGCGCAAAATAGCTGTGAAAATCGCTGGCAACAAAACAAGGAAAAAGAAGTTCACGATAGATGAAAGCGATGTGGATGACTATCTTGGTGTTCCGCCGTATGTTGAGTCTCCTATTCCTGAGAGGTTAGTTCCTGGTGAGGCTTTGGGGCTTGCCTGGACTTCTTTTGGCGGCGAATTACTCCGCGTTGAGGCTTTGCTTTTACCGGGCAAGGGAACTGCTAAGTTTACGGGCATGCTCGGTGATGTGCTTAAGGAATCGGTCGAGGCTGCGTTGTCGTTGGTTCGCTCGAGGGCTGATGTGCTTGGGTTCAACCCTGAAAAGGTGCTTAAGAGTGACATACATATCCACTTTCCTGAGGGTGCAGTTCCCAAGGATGGTCCGTCGGCAGGGGTTGCTATCTTCTCAGCGGTAGCATCGCTTCTTGCGGGGAGGCCACTGCCAAACGATATAGCGATGACTGGGGAGATAACTCTTACGGGTAGAGTTCTTAAAATAGGTGGTCTTCCTGAAAAGCTGCTTGCGGCAAGAAGATATGGAATTAAAAGAGTCGTTATACCAAAGCTTAACGAGAACGACCTTAAAGAGGTTAAGCCAGAAATTCTTTCGGGGCTTGAGATTATACCAGTCTCTACGGTTGATGAGGTTTTGGAACTTGTGTCGTTGCGTAAGTAGGTTCAGCTTTAAAAATTGTTGCGTATTTTTGCTTAATTAATAAAATGAAGGTCTACATCGGGGACAAGCTCGTTATGGAAAGGAGTAAGGGCACGACGGTTAAAAGGATTATGGAGATACTCGGGCTTCTTGAAGAGGAGTATTTACCGATTGACTGCACTGATGGTTTACCCAAAACTCCTGACTATCGCGTCCCTGATGATGGAGCGATAAAATTTTTACCAACTATTGAGATGTTGAGGTGAAAAATGGACAGGAGAAAGCAGGCGAAAAAATATTATAAACCCAAATCGTGGGAAACTCTTATATTGGCGCTTCTTATAGCGTTAATATTGAGGGCTACGGTTATCGAGGCGTTTAACATTCCGTCGGGTTCAATGGAAGATACGCTTCTTATCGGGGATTTTCTGCTCGGGGAGAAAATTACATATAGGTTCAGGATGCCCCGTCGAGGAGAAGTTATAATTTTCAAGCATCCGGAGCCGCGTTTCAGGGGCAAGGACCTTATCAAGCGCTGCGTCGCAGTTGCTGGAGATACAGTTCAGATAATAAATAAGGTCTTGTATGTGAACGGTAAACCGGTTCCAGATCCACCACTTGCCAAGCACGATTCGACTTTCATCCCGCGGCGGGACAATTTTGGTCCTTATGTAGTCCCGCCTAACTGTGTGTTTGCTATGGGTGATAATCGCGATAATTCATACGATTCGCGGTTCTGGGGTCCCGTTCCCAGAAAGAACCTTAAGGCAAGACCTTTATTCCTTTACTTTTCCGTTGACCCTGGTCCGGGACGGCACAACTTCAGAACGACACTCGATGCCTATAAAATGTTTTTCAAAGCGGTTTTTCACATACCTCCCAGGATAAGATTTAAGCGGATAGGGATGATAATACGATAAGTTTGTTGCGATGATTTTTGTTGACAAAATAAGCTTCACTCATAAGATTTTTCAGCGAACGACCCCATCGTCCAGCCAGGTTAGGACACAGGCCTTTCAAGCCTGTAACACGGGTTCAAATCCCGTTGGGGTCGCCATATGGGCGGATAGCTCAGCTTGGTGAGAGCGCCTGCCTTACAAGCAGGAGGTCGGAGGTTCGAATCCTCTTCCGCCCATTTATAAAAATTTTAACAAAGCATTGGTGTTGGGGCTTTTCTTATATTTCCACCAGACTTGGATTTAGGTGTGGTTAAAAGATTCCATCCCACATTTTCATAGCTTTCCTTACGATTCTCATGGTTTCCTCGGCTTTTTGGCGGGCTTTTTCGGCGCCTTCGTTGAGTATCCTTCTTATTTGTTCCCTGTCAGCGAGGAGTTCTTCGCGACGGGCGCGCAGCGGTTTTATAGTTTCAATTATTCTTTCAGCGAGAAGCTTCTTACACTTTACGCACCCCCAATCCCTATCTCCAGATTCACATTGTGACTTTATCCTTTCGGTTTCCTCAGGGGCGTAGATTTTTAACAGGGCGAATACAGGGCATGTGTCAGGATGGCCGGGGTCACCCCGGTAGATTTTTGTAGGGTCGGTATAATAGCTCATTACTTTTTTGCGGATTGTATCGTCGGATTCGCCCATGCAAATGTAGTTGTTGTAGGATTTGCTCATTTTTCTGTTATCAGTACCGGGAACATAGGGGAGTTTCGACATTAGCGGCTGCGGCTCGGGGAATACTGGCTCGTAAAGGTAATTGAATCGGCGCACTATTTCTCGTGCGAGCTCGAGATGGGGGAGCTGGTCCTTTCCGACCGGCACGAGTTCGGCGCGGTAGATTATTATGTCCGCTGTTTGAAGGAGTGGGTAGCCGAGAAATCCGTAGGTGTCGAGTCCAAGAGTTTTGGATTTTTCCTTGTAAGATGGCACTCGCTCAAGCCATGGTATGGGCACGAACATTGACAAGAGGAGATGAAGTTCAGCATGTTGCTTGACCTGTGATTGGACGAATATAATTGATTTTTTCGGGTCGAGCCCTGATGCAAGGTAGTCGGCGGCTACCTGAAATATCTGTTCCGTAAGCTGGCTTGTGTCCTCATACTGTGCCGTAAGCGCATGCCAATCAACTATCGTGAAGTATGTTTCGTATTCACCTGAATTCTGAAGTTCGACCCAGTTTTTAAGCACCTCATAGTTTCCGAGATGGAGCATTCCCGTTGGTTGCATTCCGGAGAGGAGCACTTTTTTTTCGTGTGTCATGGGTGCCTCTCTTTCTGCTTTTTTACTAAAATTCGAGGTTTATTCCCAGGTCGCCTATACTTTCAGCTATAGTTTCCTTCATTTGCTCTTCGAGGTTTCTATTTGCAGCTGCGACGGCTGCTATTATTAGGTCCTGGAGCATTTCCACATCCTTAGGGTCAACTACCTGTGGGTCTATAGTAATTCTTACCAGTTCCTTCTTACCATTTACCACTGCTTTCACCATGCCACCGCCAGCAGAACCCTCAGCAGTTATACCCTCGAGTCGCTCTTTGAGTTTCTGCACCATGCCCAAGAATGTATCTTTTCCAGCCTGCTCGTCCATGATGATTTTTTTATTCTTTAATTTCAGCGTCAAAAAGAGTTAATATGTCCACTACCTTTTTAGGCAAGTCATTTTTTGGGGTTGCCACTTTTTTTACCGCACCTTCCCTGACGAGTTCTATTTGGACCTCGAAGCCAAGCACCTCGTTGGCTATTTTTCGCAGGAAGTCCATCGTGTCAGCGTTAACTACCATCTCCTCGCGTATTGTCTCAAGTGTGCTGGGGAATTCGAAGAAAAGTGTTCTTTGCTGCAGGGATATTTTCGTTTTTCTTAGCAGTGCTGCGAGTGTTTTTCGGTGGAGCGCTACAGTTTCAACTATTCTTTCAGGAATATTGTTGGGTTTTTCCTTTGTGACTTCAGCCGGCTTTTCTGGTGGTTTATGAGGTTTTGGTGTGGCTTTTTCCACTTTTGCTTCGGTGGTTGTTTTCTCTGGGGATGCGGCAGCGGCTTTTTCCTCGTAGCTTTCGATCAGCTTTTTTATCTCAACGACCTCGTCTATCATTGCGAGGTACACGAGGGTTTGCTCGAGTATGAACCGGGGAATGTCAGTTCTGTTCATTCGTGAGAATGTGTCGGTAATTATTCTCAGGAATCTCAGAAGGTCGTATGATGAGAATTTTTTCGCTATTTGTTGATATAATTCGCGGTTTGGAATGTCTTTGGGCAGTGCGCCAGATTTTGCGAGAAGTGCATTTCTGAAGTGTTCCACGAGGCCTTTAGCTATTTGTAGAGTGTCGAAGCCTGCCTCAAGAAGGGCTGAAAGTTCGTTAATCATTACTGACGGATTTTTGCTTCCTATCGCGCCGGCGATTTTGCTGAACGATTTAGCGGGCATTATTCCGAGAAGATATGCTGCATCATCCTGAGTTATTTTGCCTTCGGGGGCAAAAGCCATTAGCTGGTCGAGCATCGATAAGGCATCGCGAACGGAGCCATCAGCGCGCATAGTTATAAGTTCGGCGGCTTCTTTCGACAGTGAGTACCCCTCAGCATCGGCTATTTTTTTGATGTGTTCCGCTATGAGAGCTGCAGGGACACGCTTGAAATCGAGTTGTTGACATCGTGATTTTATGGTGGGCAGAACTTTGTGAGGTTCGGTGGTGGCGAATATGAACACCACATTGGAGGGCGGTTCCTCGAGAGTTTTGAGCAGCGTGTTGAACGCTTCAGTGGTGAGCATGTGTACCTCATCGATTATTATGACTTTATACCGCCCATTCGGCGCGTAAACTATGTGGTTTCTCAGTTCGCGGGCATCCTCGACGCTTCTGTTGGATGCTCCGTCTATTTCCAGCACATCCGGGGACCTTCCCTCGTTTATTTCTATGCAGGATGGGCATTTGTTGCAGGGTGTTGGTGTTGGTTTATCGTAGCTTTCGCAATTGAGTGCCTTAGCGAATATTCTCGCGGTGGTTGTTTTCCCCACGCCTCGCGGTCCGGTAAAAAGGTATGCGTGGCCGATGCGTCCCTGCTCGATGGCGCGCCTTAGCATGTTCGTTATGTGGTCCTGTCCTATAACCTCATCAAAGGTTTTAGGTCGCCACTTTCGTGCCAGAACGAGATAACTCATCGCACACCTCCAACTGGAAATTAAGCTATATCGGGATGGTTTGCAACAGGAAATAGGTAGGGCACAACCATTTCACCTCACCAGCACCACTCTTCTCACCACCGCCTCGCCACCGACACTAACCCTGAGCAAATAAACCCCCGACGGCACGCTAACTTCGGGGCGCCAGACCAGCTCATGCCAGCCAGCGGTAAGCTTGGATTTGTGTATATGATCAATAAGCTTTCCCGAAATGTCGTATATATCGATTTTGGCATCGCCGGCATTGGGCATGCGAAGTTTTATTCTCACCTCAGCGTTGAAAGGATTTGGGTAGCAGGTGAGGGAGAGAGTGCGGGGTTTGGGGGGCTCATATACTGCGGTTGTCGCGCCGTTGAAGCTGAAGCAAAGGGGTAAAGAATCGGGTAAAGTACCTATAGTGTCAGAAATGCTATCAATGCAAACCCAATAGCCTTTCGCTGAATCCCAAGGTATCGATGGAGAGAATATTAGCAGTGAAGCCGGCGGGAAATAGATCAATTCAGGTGCCGATATATCAAATGTATCAGCATTAATTG
>JAGGRZ010000084.1 GCA_021159335.1 bacterium | reverse complement strand
TACCATCTGCCATTTGAAATCCGCCAACCCATAATGAATCCCAAATTGTAATATCTGCCTCATTGAAGTCCAGATAACTTGGGAAACTATCACGCCCTAAAAATATTCTTATATATTGTCTTCTATCATCTCCTATTAAAGCTGGCGAATAGACATATCTGCTTGCCTCAGTAAAGATTAAATCATCTTTGCCATCTTTATTAATATCCGCTTTAGTTATATAACCTACAATATGATAAATATATCCATATGTATCTAGCTTCGCTAATGAATCAGCTCTAGAAATATGGCGATAAAATCTAATATCAGCTTGTTCTAATGTTTTGTATACCGTTGAGTTAGCGAGTTGAAAAATGAACAAAATTAAAACAATAACACTTATTTTTTTAGCCATGAACCACCCCTTTAAATCTCCCAATATTCACTTTATAATTAATATTATTAACCTAATTTAATTTTTGTCAAGAAACAATTTAACCTTTAAGTGAAAAATTAAATCATGCTTTTCCAATTTTAAATTGAACAATGGGCGAAAATCTGCCTAAATTCCCACTCCCAACAATTCCCTTGAAACCATGTAAAAAATTCCTTAAATTAAAAATAGCTATGAGAAACTCCTTCCTACATAAAATGCTTATCTTTGCGCTTTTAACAACATCGATGGCTGGACAGCTCGGCCTTGTATGCGACTGGGCATCGTTCCGCGGCGATAGTGTCGGCACAGCTTGGCTTGAATTCTACACAAAACTTAACCGCGAGAACTTCAGGTTCGCTTTTGACTCGACCGCAAACGCATTCGTCGGAACCCTTGGAGTCAAAATAATTATAACCGATTCTGCGGGGGAAAAAATAGACTCGATAGCCTATATCGCCCCCATAAAACTTGCCCCAAATGAACCCATAACCCGAAGCTTCAGAATACTAAACATCCACACGATAAGTCTTCCCGTTGGAACCTATACAATCACCACAACGGCAAAGGACTACCTTTCTGAAATTGAAGACACATTCACCACACAGGCGGTTCTAAGAAATTTCTGGGACAAACAATACGCCGTATCTGACATCATGCTCGCCGTAAGCGCCGAAAAAACCACCATCAAAGACCAATTCGAACGATTCGGAAAAAGAATGCTTCCAAATCCATCGGCAATTTTTGATCTTAATTCACCAGCGATATACTATTATGTGGAGTTTTACATTCCAAAGGGCGAAGCGAAATATGGCCTTAATACAAAGCTTTTGGCAAATGGAAAAGTATATAAAAATTTCGGGACTCTGTGGCAGAAAGGCTCCGATTATATAATATATATAAATGGTTTTCCGATAGCTGGAATAGCGGATGGTGAATATGAGTTAGCGATATCATTGGTCGATTCCACAGGAAACGAGCTCGCGAAAAGTTCAAAAAAAATTTGGATAGCAAAACTTCCCACCGATGAAAAGATAATGCCAAACGAGGCGACTTTGCAAAGAATGCAAAATATTCTAAGTTTCCTCCTAAGTCCAAAGCAGATGAGCGAATTCAAAAATCTTGACCCGGCAGGTAAAGTAAGATTCTGGTATAATTTCTGGGCTAAAAACGATTCAAATCCAGAGACGCCCGAAAACGAGTTTATGCAGGAATTCATAGCAAGATGGGATTATGCGAACGCCGCGTTTGCTCAGGGGTCAAAAACGCCGGGATGGAAAACTGATAGAGGAAGAATATATATCGTATATGGCCCTCCGGACAATGTGGAGAGACATACATTCTCATCAGGAACTAATAACTGGGAAGTGTGGTATTATTTTGACAAAAATTATTACTTTATATTTGCGGATATTCTGGGAATTGGAAACATGAAACTTGTCGATTCAAACGCTCCCGGCGAGGTGCACGACAGAGATTGGCGAAACAAAATAAAGGGTTATCATATTCAGCCACCTCCCAAGGACAGGGGCTACTAAGATGAATCAAGAACTTTACAAAAAACTAAGGGAACACCTCGATGAAAATCCCGATTCGCTGGTTTTCGCAAGACTCGGCGAAATGGTCTACCAAATGGGCAAAGCTAAAACTGCCATAGGGCTATTAACCAAAGGAATAAATAACTATCCAACATATACGACAGCGCTCGTTGTTCTGGGCAAAATTTTGCTATCCGAAGGGGATAAAGATAAAGCTTTTGAACTCCTAAAGAAAGCTGTCCAGCTTGAACCCAGCAACATATCCGCCCTTTTCTACCTATCAAAAGCTGCCCTCGCTTCCGAAAATTATAAACTATTTGTCTTCTACGCACTTCAAATCCTATCCCTTTGCCCTCATGATACCGCAATCGTAGAGTTGTTAGCTGAACACTGGGACAAAATCCAGGAGTCCGAACCCGAACTTGCCAAAATGCTCTTGTCCGAGAAAATAGAGGTAACCAAAGAGTTCATTGAGGAAGAAGCTAAAGAAGAAGCCGCTGAACCTTTTGTCGTGGTAGGAACTATGCCATCGTTCACAGCACCAACACTCGAAGAAGAAACTAAACCTCCAGAGGAACAGGTAAAGCCTGCGGAAATACCTGAAATACCAGAAACCGAGAAGGAAAATGAAGAGGAACCCATCGAGCCCGAGGAAATCTTGTCTCAGATAGCCGAAGAGGAAATAAAAAAACTTATTGCAGGGGAGAAAAGCGAGGAGGTCGAGGAAAAGCCTGAAACCGCGGAGGAAAAACCTGAGCTACAATACGGTGAAATAGAGATTAAGGACGAGAAAATCGAGGAAATACTTGAAAAAGCCGTCCCCAAGGGTGATGAATTCATTGAGGAAATAGAAGAGCATCCTGCTGAAGTGTCAGAAGAGGAGACACCGCAAAAAAGCGAAGAAACTACCGAAAACATAGCTGAATCCATAACTGGCTCGGAGACCTATGCAACGCAAACTATAGCCGAAATCCTTGCAAAACAGGGCTATACAAAAGCCGCGATAGAAATATATAGAACGATACTCAGTAACCCAGACCTCGAGACTGAAAAAAGACAATCAATCAAAAAAAGAATCGCTGAACTTGAGAAAATACTCGAAGAAGAGGGCGAGAATACTACCTAGCATACCAAAATGAGAGTCATAAGGTCGATACAAAAGATGTATAAGTTGTCAGAATCGGCGCGAAAGGAAGGCAAGATAATAGGCTTCGTGCCGACAATGGGTTATCTTCACGAGGGACACTTATCGCTTATAAGAATAGCTCGCAAGCGATGCGACCTGCTTGTCGTGTCAATATTCGTCAACCCGACTCAATTCGGACCAAATGAAGACCTTAATTCGTATCCTCGTGACTTCGAGCGGGATTCGAAGCTCTGCGAAAAAGAGGGAGTCGATGTTATATTCGCGCCGACAACTGAGGAAATGTACCCCGATGGGTACTCGACATGGGTTGAAGTTAAAGGGCCTGTAACCGAAGTTCTTTGCGGAGCATTCCGACCAGGGCATTTCAGAGGTGTTACTACAGTAGTAGCCAAACTCTTCAACATCGTTCAACCACATTTTGCCGTTTTCGGTCAAAAGGACGCGCAACAACTTGTGGTCATCAAGAAAATGACCCGCGAGCTGAACTTTCCTGTGGAAATCGTAGCCGCACCCACAGTACGAGAAAAGGATGGACTCGCAATGTCATCTCGAAACGAGTATCTAAACGAAAACGAGCGAAAAGTCGCTCCGAAAATATATCAATCCCTTATTCTGGCAAAAAATATGCTTCTTAGAGGTGAAAGGGATACCGAAAAAATAAAAAATGAAATGAGAAAGTTTTTGGAAAGCGCAAAACTAATAAAAGTTCAGTATATAGATATAGTGGATGCTGATACCCTTGAGCCATTGAAAAATGCTCGCGGCAGGGTTATGGTTGCTTTGGCTGCATTCCTCGGCAAAGCAAGACTTATAGACAACATCATAGTTGACCTCAATAAAGAGAAAACTAATGAACGATAAACCCAGGGAATTTATTTTCGGCAAAAATCCTGTATTCGAGTCACTCCGTGGAGGAAGAGACGTACACGAAATATATGGCACCCATGAATCCATAAAGTGGCTTTTGAGAAAATGCGAACAAAACGGAATAAAGATAAGAGCGAAAATATCAACGGCGGACAAAAGTCAACTTTACAAGCTCGTTAAGCGGAAAGACCATCAGGGATTAGTAGCATTGGTAAGTCAATTCGAATACACGCCGTTAAAGTTAATTCTTAGGAGAAAACCCGATATCATGGTCATGCCTGTGGGCATTACAGACCCTCAGAATCTGGGCGCCATAATTCGCACATCAGAACTCTTGGGCGTAGGAGCCATATTAATACCCAAGAAAAATAGCGCAAAAATAACCCCTGTAGTGGCTCATACCAGCGCCGGTGCAGTGGAACACATGCCAATAGCTATTGTAGAATCTCCAGCGCACACCATAGAATCCCTAAAAAGGGAAGGATATAAGGTTGTAGCCTGTGAAAAGCCGTCTACAAAGTCTACACCGCTCCCTGAATTTGAACCGCCGTCAAAAACGCTTCTTCTGTTTGGTTCGGAGGGAAAAGGACTACCCCTCTCAATCGTTAAAAGGGCAGATTTAGTAGTCTCAATTCCTCAGAAGGGCATTATAGACTCTTTCAATGTATCTGCGGCGGCAGCGATTATAATATATCACATCTGCTCGCACGCCATAAAAATCAAAAATTCACATAGTAATTAGTCCCGTACCCTATGAAATGGCTTTGTCTATTGAATTAGTGCCCCTCTGGTTACGATAGTCTGAATAGTATCATTTCATTTATCTTTTCGGCAGTTTTTCCACGAGTTCTATGCCCTTGGGAGTAAGGAAGTATCTGCCCGTCTTCTGCCCGCGCTTAAGGAATCCTTTTTTAGGGTCGCTAAGAATTCTTATGTGCTGACCAACATTCCCGGGCTTTCTGGTTTTCAACTGGTCAAATACAAGTCGTATATCCTTAGGTCTTATCTCCTTCTTCCCAGCGTATTTAGTCAGCCAGTATGATATAACCAGAACGGCTTCGTTATGAGTTTTTGGCTTCTTTTGCTCGAAGAACTCCTCGATGCTTATTTCGGGCGTTTTCTCGAGCACCAGCTCAGCTTTTGCTCTCCTTCCTCTTGGCTTTCTAACTTTCGGGGGAGCTTTCTTTTCCACTTTCTCCTCAACCAATTCCTCCGCCAATTTTGGCTGCTTAAGTAGTTCGAGCAAGGTCGTAAGATGTTTATCGACGAACTCGCGGTCGCCCTCAACCTCTACCTCGATGTCGGGGAACTTGAATCGTGCTCTGTAATTCTTTTCTTCCATCTACGATCACCTCCTTATCTTTGATTTCAAAACATAGTTATTCATTTCAAACCAAATCAGAGTTCTAATATATTTGCCGATTTTAAGACGGCTCGAAAATAATATCAAAAATCCGATATAAAATATAGTCAAATTAAGTATAGTGTCAATAAGAATTTTATTAGTTTTTATTTTTTAATTCTTTTTTTCACGATAGTTAGACCGCAGTTTTTCCCCTTACATCCCGATTTGTTAATTCGCACAACTTTAAACTTCATCGTTAATCCACCCCACTTGTTACAATGAGCATCTACCGTTATCTCATCGCCAGCTTTAAGCCCTGCTATCCTATAAATTCCCTGTTGCATTTCGTGACTGTATTGTTTAAGAAAACGCTGTTTAACCAATGTGTCGCCGTTAACGAGTACCGATATCGTATTTATAAAATGTTTACTTGGGTCGTCAGTATAATGAATAATGCTTATTATGAGAACATTCTCCATGCTGTCAAATTGAATGTCAATATCATCAGGTATAGTAGAAAAACTCAGCGAAAACAAAAAAGCAAAAATAATAAATGATGTCTTTCTTAACATTTTTATCCTCCCAATTTGATTTCTTTCTAATATAATACTTATAGCTGGTTTTAACAGCAAAAACTATTGAAAGCATGGCTGAGGCATATGTACATGACCCTGTGGCGTTTTTCATTGGCGTTATTGTCGCAAAAAACGAATTGCTATTCCCCTTGCGGGCTATAATAGAATCCTCCATCGGGAAAATAGCTTTCGAATCAGAAATCCTACAGTTTGACGAATTTACTCACTATTACAAACCAGAGATGGGGGAAGGTTTACTAAGAGTTTGGATGGCGCTTGAAGGAATCCGACCACCGGAATCGCTTATAAGGCTCAAGTGGGCGTGCACAGCTATTGAGAATCACTTCAAGAAAGAGGGCAAAAGAAGAGTTAATCTTGACCCCGGCTACCTAACGCTTGCCAAAGTTATACTCGCCACATTCAAAAATTTCTCGCACAGAATTTATCTCGGTGATGGTGTATTTGCTGACCTCCAGTTGATGTATCGACGCAAGGAATTTGTGCCGATGGAATGGACTTTTGCTGACTATCGATCGGAAGGGGCACAAAGATTTTTCCTGATGTTGCGCGAAAGTTATAAAAAGTGGCTAAAATCTTATAAGAATGGTCAACTTGAGCCCATCACCGGCTGGTAAGACCCGAACCAGAGGTCGTCTAAGCTCATCCCTGAATGTAAAAAGATGTGCACAAACATAAGCATCAACTATATCGAGAAATTTTATCGCAGCCAGTGCCCAAAGGTATGTGTTCCGGGTTTTCACTTCGCGTTCAAACTCTTCCCCGTAAAAGTCATACTCAGGTGTTCCCGGGACAAGGCTATCTCTTTTTCGCCAGAGTTTATCCGTTTTTTTATATGAATCGTATGCAAAGTATCCAATAAAAGCCTCTGAAAGGGCGAAGACAGCAGCGTGAATGAAATTTTTGGTATAAATCTGCCCTGCACCCGGCACAACCAAAGATAGCAGCGCAGCTTTTGTGGGGCTCACTTCTGGTTGCGAGTTTTTTTCATTGGCAGCTGCGCCGGCAATATTAAAAATTAATATGAGCAGTAAAATAGCAGCTAAATTAATTGATTTCTTCATGTTCGCTCTTTATACACGCAATATTATATCGTTAAGCTCGCGCGGAAGTTTATCCGAAAGTAGCACAGCTCCGTCACCCGTAAGCCAGACATCGTCCTCAATGCGCACACCACCCCAATCCGGAATGTATATACCCGGCTCAACCGTAACCACGCAACCGACGGGGATAGCATCCTCATTTTTGGGGCTGAGCCTCGGAAAATCGTGCACCACAAGGCCAATACCGTGTCCAAGTCCGTGGCCAAAGAATTCGGCATATCCAGCATCCTCGATAACCTTCCTAGCTATACCATCGATATCCTTTCCGCTCATTCCAGCTCGCATGTTTTTTATAGCCTCGTTTTGCGCCCTTAGCACAGTGGAGTAAACCTCAATAAATTTTTCGTCAGGTTCACCGAGAAAATATGTTCTCGTAAGGTCGGACGCGTAT
>JAGGRZ010000083.1 GCA_021159335.1 bacterium | reverse complement strand
TGCTTTTGATGAGAGCATTGAAGCGCCTGATGGAAAGCCAGTTACGAAAGAAGAGAAAGAGGCGGTGAAGAAAGCGATTGATAAGTTCTTATTAGGATGACCGCTCGCGGAAATATTATGAGGTGAGAGAATATGCACGCATTGATATACATTATAGTTGCGGCTGAGGAAGAAGGTGATGCGCTCGCAAAAGCAGAAGACTGCGTCATGGAATGGACGAAGAAGTATGGTGTGGATTATTATTCCATGCCGAACGAGATCTACTTCAAAAAGAGATGGGGCGAGCGGAAAGTGATTCCGATAGAATCGGAAGAAGGTAAAAAGCTGGTAGAAGAATTGATAATAGACAACATAAATGTAATGCACGAAGAGTTCAAAAAGGCAGAGGAAGCAATCACCAAAAAAGATTTTGATGATGCGCTCTATCATCTCAAGATGGCGGGTGGACACCCATTCAGCATGAACGCTTTTACTGATACTGGTGAGCCATTAATTTCTGAAGAGCAAATCGATATATTGCGTAAAAACGCTTGTGTGAACGAAGAGAAAGTCTGGCTTGTGCCTGTTGATATTCATTACTGAGAAGAAATGCAAGCGATGAATTCACTAATTGATAAAATCAAATCTTTCGAGTGGTGCTGGCATATCAATAGCTCCATAGGAGGACACGATTGCTGGGATGAGGAACTCCAAGCGATAGGTGAAGTAATCAACGCCGAAAAGATAATTAGACAACTCTTTTACACCATGTTCATCGGAGAAGATGCTGATTTGGTGAGAATACCGTGCTTTGCCGAGTTTGATAACGAAGGGACAGGGTTTGAACTGTTCTATAAAGACTCACACACGGACGCGAAGTGGTATATGAAGAAAAAATGTTAGGAGGTGATAATAACATGCCAAAATGCCCGAAATGTGGGAAAGAGATAGACTATCTAAGGGATCTCATGTTGGAAGAATTCAAATTGACAGTTGACGAGAACGGCTATGTTCATTACGAGCTTGTTGACGCTTCGGTTCTTAATCGTGGCGATGAATATAAATGCCCAAAATGCTCTGCGCTTCTATTCAGAGATGAGAAAGAAGCGGTAAAGTTCCTCAGGGGCGAAACATCACAAAAACGAGAGTAGCGTGCAGTGATCGGATTACTTTTTATTTTATTTTTATCCCGCTTCATATACATTGTTCCAAATTTCACTCTTTCAGCTTTTATAATGCTTGGTTGTGTTCCGACTACACATAAGTTGGAACAAAAAACTCCATTATGTAACTTCTTTTTGCAACTATTCGGAACACACTTTTACTTGACCACTACCATATCCCACCCAACTCTAAAAAACATTAAAACCGAATTAAAATGGTAAACATAAGTAGCTTAGTGGAAGCTTTCGGTAGCGATAGCAAGAAAGACCAGAAAGACGAGCGTAAACGCAAAATAAAAGCGATACTCACAGTGGTTCTCTTCGTAATGTCAACGGCGTCATTTCTTGATTTTGTCGAAGAAGAAGCTGTACAAATGTACAATTTCGGTATTATGAGTATAACAATGAACAGAGACTGGGATATGCTGAGAACAGAGCTACCAAAGTATCAAGCATTCCACGACACATGCCTGAAAATGCATTATGTCTGTACTGTTCTTAACCCTCTCACAGGTTTCTACTTCCAAAAGTTCTACGAAGCGGATCAAGCCAAAATAGACATATGGAAACGCCAAGTAAACCGTCACGATTCACGATTCCGAATAGTGGTTGCGGGCGAGGTAGTGGATGCGCATGTAAACGGTGATGGTACAGGTGTGATAATAGTTGATACAGGGAGTGTAAGGGAGTATATTGTGGTACCGTTCCCGGAGGTGACGCCGATGCCGAAGAAGGGTGAGTTAGTGCAGTTAGAATGTGCCGAAAAGTACATTAGGGGCACGAAAAGGCTGGAGTTAGTGGAGTTTGCGGCATGAGGTAAGGGAAATGAAACCGAAAATAAACGAAATAGATAGCGGTTATTATCGAGTTGTGCTTGGCGATGGCAAGCCTGGCACGGAGGATTGGCGTGCTAGCGGCACGGTGCTAGTAGAGGCAACGATTGCGAATTATGTGATGAAGCGGTTGGGTAAGCGTGAGATAGACCGAGAAGTGCTAGTTGAGGCTGCAGCGTTCCAGCAGGAAATGGATGCAGAGATTGAAAAGCGAGAAAACAACGATGGGAAATTGCAAACACTGTTCCAAAACTTCCGGAAGCAATCAAAAAACGAAACTGACGAAATAAATGAATAATAGGAAGTGAGATAGGAAATGGAAGAAGGAGAAGCTACCATAGGAATGAGCTACGACTACATCGTCAGTGCAGCGATGGCAATAATAGAGAGGCAGCGCTACTTCGATGAGTGCATACGAAAAAACGGGAATAATGAATAAAAATGTTAGGAGGTGATGTGTGATGGTAAGTGTAGAAGATTTGGATGAGACATATGTGCCGCGTGCAAGACTCGAAAAGCTACCGGCAAAGTTCACAGGGAGAGTACTGCGAATCGAGGAACGAGAAGACAGTAACTATCCGGGCTACAGCGCGCTCTACATGGACATAGCCGTTGAGGACCCGAAAGCGGCGGAGCAGGCAGAGGGCGAGTTGCTGACGCAGAAGTTACGGGGTATGCACATTCACGAGCTTCTGATACCAGCGATGCAGAAGCTGGGAATAACGGACACTGACGAACTTGTCGGTAAACTGTTCACGTTTGAACAGAAGATGCCTTCGTTTGAAGGCAGCAATCCGCGGTGGGTGCCAGTGGCAACGCCGGACGGTAAGAGGAGGCGCCGCAAGCGAGCAAACTGAAGCGCTTGCACGCGCACGCGTATAAGCCAAACCATTAAAAACTTTATTTTTTTTCTGTTTCCACTCGCCGTCTCGGTATAAAAACGAATTTTATGAAATAAAATGAAAACAAATGGTTTTGGAAGATTAGATTTTATAGTACGGCAGAAAGGACGGGAGATTCTAAGGATAGTGCATTTTGATTCGCTTGGACTGTGGTTCAAGCAGGATGGTGCTGGCAATGTGATGCCAATAACAGCAGAGCAGGCGTTGAGGCTGATAAATGTATGGAAGGAACACCACAAGGATGTAAAAGCGAGCATAAGTGGAGGGTTGATACCGTATCTGCAGACACAAGAGATTACGAACATTGAAAAGCGTATGCAGGAATTGAAGAACAAAAGAAGCGTTGCTATAAGTGGGTTAGTTTTTTAGGATAGCACTTCTGCTAATCCCTACCTATTCATAGGTAAGATATAGCGGATATTTAAAGTTTTTTACTATACATCATGTGTAACTCCTCGTCCTTTTGGGCGGGGTGCGGTATAGGTGGGGGTGGCGCAGAGATGATTAAATCTCTCCCCACCTATACCTTAAAACTTTATAT
>JAGGRZ010000082.1 GCA_021159335.1 bacterium | reverse complement strand
CATCTATGCTGTCCTTTATCGATATTACATTCCCCACCGCCTGTATCGAATCCGCTATCAACTCACCGTAAACCTTGAAATTATCATACGCCACAATGGTGTCCGTAACCGTACCCTTATCGCCCCTATAAAGTGTATCAATTTCTATATTACCATTCACTAAATTCCCATTAACCGTCAAATCACCATCAATAGTAACATTACCTACAAAATGACCAGTGCCACTCACATCAAGATTGTTGCTGACCACTACATCATCGCCCGCATGAATGCTGTCAGCGCTCAAATCGCCTGTAACATCCAAATTGCCGCTAAAGCTACCGTTATCACCACTTATGTCACCTGTCACAGTGAGATTGCCGCCAACAGTTAAATCATTAGTTATGTTCCCGCTGTTCGCCGTCAAATTACCGTTGAATGTGCCCTCATTGGCGCTAAAATCACCTGTAACATTAAGATCACCGCCTATATCGGTGTTCCCCGTTATATTCGCAGTACCAACATTGTTAAACCCAATAGAGTGGAACGGCTTGTCGATATAGAGCGTATCACCAGCGGACTGTATCGAGTCCGCAATAAGCTCACCATAGACTTTGAGGTTATCGTAGGTTACTACTGTATCAGTAGTGTGGCTCTTCCCAGCCGAGAAATTAGCCCAAACTGTATCCATCGCCCCCAAATAACTGCCCGTTATCGAACCTGTAACAAGAAGGTCACCAACAACCTTAAGATCATCATTAACAACAACTGAATCGTAGCTTTCGACATCTATCGTGTCCACATACAATGCGTTGCTGATAGTTTCTGAACCAGTTATCGTCACCGCGCCCGTTATGCTCGCACCGCCCGCATTGATGTTAAGCCCGCCTGCATCAACATTTATTCCACCCGCATCTATATCAAGACCACCAGCTGTAATGTTAATACCACCATTTACTGTCGCAAGCCCCGTTATAGTCGCCGTGCCAACATTATTAAACCCTACAGAGTGGAACGGCTTGTCAATGTAAAGCGTATCACCAGCAGACTGAATAGAGTCCGCAATAAGCTCTCCGTAAACCTTAAGCTGCGCTGCAACAACTATAGTATCCGTAGTATCCCCACTACCAGGACTTATCGTATCGCTCGAACCTGTCTCATCTGCATCACTCGACATCGATAGCTTCCAGACCTTGTGGTTCGTGGTGGCGTTGTAATCATCAGGAACTATCACTATAGGAATGCTGTCCGAAACCACACCCGAGGTGTCGCTCAAACGGTAAATACGCGTCTCACCGCTGCTTTCATCGTAAACCAAAACTATAGTCCCCACAGAAAGACCTGTCGTGGCTATACCGTCGAGTTTGGTGTCGCCACCCCCTGTAAGGCCAACAATATCTGGTCTGTTTAGCATAACCTCATAACGGGGGGATTGAGCAAATGAAATTCCCAGCAACACGGCGAGAACAACAACCAAAAAGCATACCCTCCTCATGACAACTCCTTTCTCTTAATTCTCATTGCCATCTAATACTTTAACCGCATCAACATAAACATTTTTATTAAAATTTATTTTTATAATTCTGTTTGTCAACAGTTTTTTATCAACAGTCTTTTATTATTTCTTATCATTTTTGATATCATTTGATTCCATCAATAAACTTCGCAATCCTTCTTGGTGAGCCAACAACTATAAGATTATCACCTTCCTCAAGCTTTGGGTCCTCCGAGGGTGGGATTAGTTTTGAAACATGTGGAGTAACATATACTCTGTGCACAAAAAGGCATTCAATACCAAATTTTTTGAAGGGCAACTCGGAAAGGGTTTTCCCAACAACAGATTTAGGCAGCCTCAGCCTCGCCAGTGAGGTCTCAGGATCAAGCTTTATCTGCTCACTCTCGCCAAGAATTATATATTCTGCTATTCTTTCTCCGCTGTCCTGCTCCGGCAAAACTATCCAATCTATACCGAGTCTTCTTAGTATCTCGCCCTGCATAACACTTGAAGCCCGCGCAACTATCTCTTTTATCCCGAGTTCCCTCAAATATATACAGGCAAGCATCGTCACATCAAAGCTTTCACCGAAACATACCGCCGCACTATCAGGCTTGAATCTATCGACTATCTCCTCAAGAACTTGCCTATCGGTTATATCAGCTATCACAGCATTGGTAACCAATTCTTTCATATCGTCAATGGTTTCCTCGTCGCGGTCAACCACGATAACCTCGCTTCCGAGCTCCATAAGCCTTCTTGCGAGGCTTCTTCCGTAAAGTCCTGCCCCCAAAACCAAGTATCGCATAACCAGCTCCTATCCAATCAAAATGTCCTCTTTGGGAAAACCTACCCTGCTCTTTCTCATCCTGAACGCTATAGCAGTAAGAAAAGTAAGTGGTCCAATCCTACCTACGAGCATCGTAACAATAATAATAAGTTTTGCACCCGCTGACAAGTTCGGCGTTATCCCTGTCGAAAGCCCTACTGTTCCGAATGCTGAAAGCTGCTCGAATAAAAGATTCATAAATCCTTTATCCGGCTCCAGAATTAGAAGCCCGAAAAGTCCCAACGAGACAACTGTAAGCCCAAGAAACATTACCATGGCAGCTTGTTGCATCACATACCACGGTATGGTTCTGTTGAAAACCTTTATCTCCTCATGCCCGCGCAAACGATTTATAATCCCCAAAATTATTATTCCGAAAGTAGTGGTTTTTATTCCGCCGCCAGTGGAACCCGGTGATGCTCCTATAAACATCAATATCCCGAGAAGAAAAAGTGTAGGATAGCGCAACGCACCAGTTGATACTGTGTTGAACCCAGCAGTTCTCGGCGTTATAGCCTGAAAGAAAGAGGCAATCCATTTCTCCGCTGTGCTAAGACCCGAAAGTATATGCCCACGCTCAAGAAGGAAGAAAACAATGGTGGCGGATAATATCAACGACAAAGTCAGTATCAGAACCAGCTTGGAATGCAGACTTAAGCCAACATTCCTCCTTCTCCTGAATGGAGCCGTAAATATCGTCCACAGGTCCGTCAAAACCACGAAACCTAGTCCGCCAAGAACTATGAGAACCATCATTATTATCGAACCTAACGGATTATGAACGAATCGCGCAAGATTAGTATCCCACAGCGAGAAGCCAGCGTTGCAAAAAGCGCTTACCGCATGAAAAACCGAGAAATAAAGGCGCCCCTCAGGCAGGGACTCGTATTCACCGGTAGCGAAATAAAGGCCAACAGCACCCAAAGCCTCGATTACAAGTGTGAACAATATTATAGCTATTACAAGCGATTTTATCTTGCTGAACACGCGGATGTTAAGTATGTCGCCAAGAAGAACGCGCTCTTTTATCCCTATCTCGCCCCTCAGAATAAGCGCAGAGAATGTCGCGAATGTCATAAGTCCAAGTCCGCCTATTTGAATCAACCCAAGTATCACATTGTGTCCATATCGCGTGAAATCAGCGCCCGTGCGCATAACTATAAGCCCCGTAACGCATGTTGCTGATGTCGCCGTGAAAAGCGCATCTATAAACTTTATACCGTGTTTCGTCGCACCGGGAAGACTCAAAAGAAGGGTGCCAACCGCTATAACGAAAACGAAACTCCCCACGAAAAGAACCGGCGGTGAGAGCGGAAGAGAGGCTACTCGCGCATTAATCCTGCCAAGATTGGCTATAAGCTCGACAACTATAAAAACCTGCGCGAAAAGAACATAGATTTTAGTTATCGATACCGTCCCTATACTTTTTATCGCTTCGCTAACCTGAGGCTGGCGCAGAAATAAAATCATTATAAAAAGCTGCATGGAGAATATAAACAAAATTGCAAGCTCGAACGCATTGGCGCGAACGAAGAGTTTTTTGTCAGGTGCCCATATGAAGCGCAAAATGAAACTTACCACGAAAGATACAACTATAATACCGTCAACAATGTGCCAGAAAAAGTCCCAGCTTTTAGGCATGGAAAGTCCGGGTCTCACCACTAATGAGAAAAACGCTAACAATCCAACAAAGAGCATCCAGTTTCGCAATACCGTGTATTTAGTGGCTTTGGGCATATGTGAAATTTAAACATTAACAAATCCATTTCAAAGGAAAAGTGGGATCATCATTGCAAGTAAAAATAGTTACCGCAAGAGTTTTAGATGAGAACTAAACAATCAAGTTCAACCCCACTCCGGGAGTCTATTTTGCCGTCTCAAGCAATGAAGGACGAAAAGCCGTAACGAAATTCGTTATGATAAAATAAAAAACCTTAGCCTCCGCGGTATCCGTTTTCCCGTGGTATCCGCGATTCAAATCTTTCCACCTCCCCTCCGCCGTTCCCGTTTTCCCGCGGTCTCCGCGATTTCCCGTTGCCACACCCCCAATTTTCCAATAATATAAAATAGGCGCACAAAATTTTTCGGAGGTTTACCTTATGTCCCGAAAGCTAATCATTCTGATATCAATCTTACTCACACTCTCCCTTGCCTTCCCTCAGGGTTACAACATGCAGATAGTAGGCAGCTGGCGTTGTCCCACAGGGGATTTAAGTGACCCCTGGGTAGGCGGGATAGAAGTTCTGGGGGATTATGTTATCATGGCTAAGTTTTATGATTGGAGCCATGAAGGTTCAGATACGCTGTGGATTATTGATGTTTCAGATAAGAAGAATCCTACTCTCGCAGCGACCTATGT
>JAGGRZ010000081.1 GCA_021159335.1 bacterium | reverse complement strand
TGTTTAATGTTGCAACCAGTGCTAACACTACCACAGCGGCTGTCGCGATGGCGTAAGCGAACAATCTTGACCGCTTAGCTTTCATTTTAGCCCAGAATCTCGCCCTTAATGCAGCCTTCTCGACATCCGATAGCTCGGGCTTAGTTGCGTCCCATAGTTCTTTTAGTTTTTCATCGAAGTTCATCATATTTATCACCTCTTAAAATATTTTCTTAGCTTTTTATATAATTTCTCCTTTGCCCTGTGAATCAGGGCTTTTACAGTTCCTTCGGCGACCCCCATTGTATTGGCTATCTCCTTTATCGATTTCCCGCCTTCCATCTGAAGCACCAAAGCTGCCCTTTCTCGTGGCGTTAGCGTTCCCAGCGCATCCTGAAGAATCTTTGATTCTTTCTCGCTATCGAGATTGTCCTGTTCTGGTTCTTTTCCCAGTCCGACTATCTCCTCTATGCAGACGAAAATTCGTTTCTTACGATACCGAGCGAGGCAAAGTCTTGTCGCTATAGTTTCAACCCAGTATCTGAACGAGGAATCGCCGCGAAAACTTTTCAATGACCTGTATGCTCGATAAAACGCTTCCTGCATCACATCGAGCGCATCATCTTTGTTGTCAAGCATCCTATAAGCAAGTCTGAACACATAATCCTGAGTCATCAACATGAGCGCATCGAACGCTTCCTTATCACCCTGCTTAGCCTTATGGACAAGTTGTGCCTCTTCATTTTGCGAGTCCGGCTCTTTCATGCTTCCTATCTTATAGAGTTTGATTTTCGGGTTTAGTTTACATTAAATTTGTCGTCTGACTGTGGGTTTTTAAAACCTCTTTTATCGCATTAGCGGGAATTTGCCCTTCCCTTATTATTTTTATTTCATCGGGGAAATTTGTAACATCCACTATTGTTGAAGGCAGGCTATCGAGGATTTTACCTGGGAACACGAATATCCCATCCACCACTCCGTTAAATGTTTCGATTATTTCATCTGGCTTTTTTAATGGCGGCTGGTCAGAAATGTTAGCACTGGTCGATATTAAAGGCACACCAGAAAGGTTAACCACAAGCTCGGCAAACCAACAAGAGCTGATTCTGAACGCGACAGTTCCATTTTTAAGCACAGAGCTTGCGAATTTGCCCTCAACGGGATTGGCTATATAAGTTAAGGGTCCGGGGGAAAAATAATCCATAAGAATTGAGAATTTCTGCCAATCAATTATGTATTCATCAAGCATTTCCCGAGATAAAAGAACGATCAATCCGCCTCCGGGGAGCTTACCTTTTATTTCGAGTACTTTTTTCGCTGCCTTCTCGTTTGTAGCGTCCGCTCCGATCCCGTAAAGTGTTTCGGTCGGATATATGATCACTCCGCCATTTTTTATAATCTGGGCAGCCTCCCACGCAGGGCTTTTCTCGAGTCCCTCAATGCCTATGTATCTCACCAGCGTCATCAATAATAAAGATTGTTATGGAATCACGGTTCGCAATATAAAATAGACTAATGCTATCGATTCAAGATTATACATCCCAACCAAGCTTTCTTGCTTTCGCCGCCAGCTCTGAAATTGTGCGGCTCTCAATAAGAATTCTGCTTATCTCCTGTCCACCGCATGAAAGCAACCACTGCACCCTGAGCCTGCGATTGTAATTTATATCAAGCTTCAAATTATCAACATTCTTCAAATTATCGCTTATGATTTTGAACTTTTCCATTAGAGATTCGTGGGTTTCCATCGGAAAACTTTCCCACGGTGTTCCGCGCTTCGGGACAAATGGATTTATCGAAACTTTTACTCTTTTTTTGCGGAGAGCCTTCGATATAATTTTTATTTCTCTTATAGTGTCCTTAACATCATTGATTTTTTCATCGGGCATGCCAATTATATAATACAATTTGATTTCTTTGGCAGCTGTCTTTTCAGCAACTTCTACTATGTTCTCTGGATATATAAACTTTTTTATTATTTTTTTAAGCCTTTCCGAGCCAGTTTCCGGGGCAAAAGTGAGCGTTTTTTGCTTTGAAGCACGAATTTTTTCAAGCAACTCCGGGGAAAGTTTGTCTGCTCTCAGTGATGATGTATAAACTTCAGAATTCGATAATTTGTCAAATATATCAGCTATTTGGGGATGGTCCGATATTGCAGAACCGACTAATCCAACTCTTTTGGGCATTTCTCCCCACATCATTAGCTGGTCTAATATAGAATCTATATCATAATTGAGGAATGGATTGAAATTATAAGGAGTTGCGCAAAACGGACAGCCATAAGGACATCCACGCTGTATTTGGACAAGAACCATATTGGGGAAAGATGAAAAACTCGATATAACTTTCGAAGATGGTGGAATCCACGCTTTTGATATCGCTCTCCTTGGCGGCGAGTCTGATAATAGAGGAACCCACACTCCGGGAACATTCGATAAATTCTTTAAAATCTCTATTTTGGGCGTTATACCGGGTGGATTTTCGGCGATTACGGTAAGAATTTTTTCTATATATTCGATGCCTTCGCCAATAAATATCGCATCAGCTATATATAACATCGGATATGGATTAATTGTCACAGCAGCACCGCCTATTATCAGCAATCTTCCATCCTCACGCTCCTCGTTTGATATTTTTATACCACCTTCGCGAAGCATTTTTATAAATTTAATATAGTCAAGCTCATATGAAATAGATGCAGCTATTAATGAAAATGAACTTAACGGCTCGTTTTCCTCGAGCGAATAAGGACCAAAGTCGCTAAAAAAGCGTTGAGGGAAAAATTGGTGGAAATCATGCATCTTCTCAAAAAGTGTTAAAAACCCGAGATTTGACATGCCAGCTTTATATGTTCCCGGGAATACAGCTGCAGCTCGTATCGTCCACTTCTTTTGCCGTTTTGGGAGTATAGAAATTTCTGATTCAATAAGGATTTTTCTATTTAAGCGCGGCATAGTTTTCAATCTCTATTCATATATACGATTACTGCTCCTATTGCTCCGAATATAGCGTCGCCAATGAAAGCAGCTATATAAGGTGGAAGGTCACCGTTATATCCAAGCGCCTGTCCTGCGCGTATAGCAGCAAGATATATAAAAGCTATGAAAAAACTTTGCCCAAATCCAAGAAAATAGTTTGCCTTTCTAAGTCGCGCGGAAAGAGGAAAACCCCACAGTAAAACGATAAAATTAACAAGCGGATAGGCTATTTTCATCCAAAGGTCTGTTGCCTCGCGCTTTGGCTGAATGCCAGTTTTTGAAAGTTTATTCACAAGTTTCCACAATTTTGTGATGCTTAGCTCCTCAGGTTTTGGTATTTTTCTCGCGAAATCCTCGGGTCGCTCAGGTATATACATATAATAATTTTTCAGCTCTTTTAACTCCTCGCCGAATTTCGTAAATTTTCTTAATATACCTCTGTTAACAAGCCAGCTTCCGCCAACCCAGCTTAAGCGTTTTATATCATATCGTTCTGAAATTTTGCCACCAGCAAATTTTATTATCGTCACATCTACACCTACACCTCGATAGCTGTCAAAGCTCCTAAAATAATATATAGAACCATCATTGCCTACATAAAATAAATTATTAAATACCAATCTTCGAGGAAATTTCTTATATAATCTTTTATCCGCCAACTCTGCTTTAAGCCGGTTTGTCGAAGGTATAACGAATTCTGCGGCAAGAAAAGCAATCGCGCTAATTACGATACCCAAAACAAAAATAGCTCTCGCAACCCGTATCGTAGGTATTCCAAGCGATTTGAACGCCACTATTTCAAGGTTTTTTGATAGCCTCGTTCCAAGGAAAGTCGACGCTAACAGTGCAGCAATAGGGAAAACAAGAACAACTATATAAGGTATATAATATATGTAATATAGTGCCACATCACCAACTTTTGCATGCTTGTCAATATATTTATCTATGTTTTCGACTATATCGACTATCAAAAAGATCAACACAAAAGCCGCAACGCTAATAATAAAATATTTAATGAATTTTTCTGCTATATATTTATCAAGAATTGACATCGTTTTAACGGTGCTTGAAGCTAAAAATCAGAATTTCACTTCAGGCGCTCGTCTTGCCTCAGGTTCCTCAAGCTCAAAGTAATCGCGCGTTTTGAATCCAAATATTGATGCAACAATGTTTGATGGGAACATTTGAACTGCATTGTTAAAATCCCGGACCACTGCATTGTAATATCTTCTCGCAAGCTGAATTTGTTCCTCGATTTGCGAAAGTTGATTTTGCAATTCAAGGAAATTCTGGTTCGCCTTTAAATCGGGATAAGCCTCCGCAACAGCGAAAAGTTGCCTTAGAGCCTGCGTAAGATAGTTTTCTACCTCAGCCTTTTTTCGCACATCGCCTTTAATCTCGATAGCTTGTTGGCGCGCTTTTGTAACATTCTCAAGAGCTTCTCGCTCATGTGCAGCATATCCCTTAACAGTCTCAACAAGGTTAGGAATAAGGTCGTATCTCCTTTGAAGCTGAACCTCTATGTCGCTCCAAGATTGATCGGACATGTTACGCAGTTTGACGAGTTTGTTATATAATGCCGCAACAATCAAAACTATTATTACAACGAACAATATAACTATCCCCAAAATTGTTAATACCAACCTCATTTTTCCTCCTAAACGCTGTAGCTAACAAGTTGAACTTCATTGTTTTTCCTTCCACTGAGAATATATGTTCCCAATTAAAGCGAATTTAACAAATGCTATATATATAGCACCAAGTAATGCAATCAATATTCCTAATACGAGAATAACATATTTACCCGCCACAAAAGAATCATTGGCAAGCCATAAACCAAAACCTATGAAAAATGGTGCTACTATAAGCGCCAATATTACCCAGCAAACGACCATTAATACCAGCAGAAATAAAAGTTTCAATATATTGTCACCAACGAAATTGATTATTTTCCGTGTATTGAAGGTCTCCTTTGACAATGTCCCTGTAGTCGCTACGCAGGAAACCATATACGGCGTAAAGAAAAAGCTCAATATACCCCACGCAAAAGCAAGAATATAACCAAAAAAAGGTATACTTTTTAAAATAAAGCCGATTATACCTATTATAGCAGCAATCACAAATAGATAAAATCCAAGAGTAAACATGCCGAAAAATCCCGAAAATGGTGGAAGTTCATACTTCTTTTCTGACCAGCTTTTCAAAATTTTTGCAAAATATCCATAAACGACAAACCAACCCAATATCGGCACAAACAAAAGAAGCAGAATCGTTAACATCTTTGCCGCCCATCTTCTGCTAACAAAAGTATATAATAAAGCCTCTTTGACAGCCAGTTCCTCCAATTCTCAACCTCCTTAAACAAAATACTGTTGCTCAAATAAAACCATAGACAAAAATAAGCATAATTGTAAATCCTGTCAATCTTTTATCATTCGATAACGCTTTCATAGCAAATGCACTTGCGATAAAAAATTAAAATCCTAAATTAAGAGGTTAATTTATTTGAAACGCAAATGGACGGCAAAATATGAGAAAGTCACTAATATTAACATTCTTTATCCTGACTGCCATTTTTGCCCAAAACAAAATCTGGATTTTCTTTACTGACAAATGCCTTCCGCATGACCAATCTTTGGTGGACAGCATAGCAAGAATGACCCTTTCCGAAAGAGCTATAAGAAGACGCGAAAAGCTTAACATTCCATTCGATGAGCACGATGTTCCCGTGTGCAAAGCTTATATCGACTCAATTAGGCGGCTCGGCTACAACATTGTGAATGTCTCACGATGGCTTAACGCAGTATCAGTAATCCCGCCACAGCGACAAAGCATTTCACTTTCATCGCTTTCATTCGTTAGAAAGACTCAGCCTGTCGCCAGATTTCGGCAGAAAATCACGCCAATTAAAACAATGGAAAGAGTATCGCGCATACGATACTGGGGACAATCGATGTTGCAGGCGATGATGGTGGGTGCAGACATAATGCATCAGCGTGGATATAGAGGCAGAGGTGTCCTTATTGGAATGCTCGACTCCGGCTACAAAATAGATGTGCCCCCCTTCGACTCTCTTGTCGCATCTGGTCGGCTTGTCGCAAAATATGATTTTGTCCATCACGACACAAGTGTTGGTTACGACTCCATCAACGGAGATTGGGACCCTATGGGCTTCGTGCACGGCACTATGACGCTATCGTGTATCGCTGCAAATATCCCTGACCAAATCATGGGCATAGCTCCCGAGGCAAGCATAGCGCTGGCAAAAACCGAAATAGTGGACTCAGTTATTGAGCCGGGTGGAGTAGTGGATTACGAGCGGAGAATAGAGGAGGACAACTGGGTTGCAGGGATAGAGTGGCTCGATTCAATAGGTGTTGACATAGTAACCAGCTCCCTCGGATATACATACTTCACCACGGACGGATGGGGCTACAGTTTCTCAGACCTCGACGGAAACACAGCAGTAACAACTATCGCTGCAGACCTTGCTGCAAAAAAGGGCATTGCGGTATTCAACTCGGCGGGGAATCAACGAATGGACTTCTCGTGGGGGCACATTGTAACACCTGCCGACGGCGATTCTGTTTGCGCCGTAGGAGCGGTAAATGGTTTTTATCAAATAGCTGCTTTCTCCTCACCTGGTCCAACCGCTGATGGGCGCATAAAACCTGACCTTTCAGCCTTAGGAGTCAACGCTGTGGTCTGGGACCCATTTTCAAACAGTGTCGTTTTCAACAATGGAACGAGCTTTTCGTGCCCCATAGTAGCTGCCACCGCTGCATTGGTGCTTCAGGCGTTGCGGGACAAAGGTTTTACTACCCACGGGTGGGAGTTAATAGAACTCATGAAGTCAACAGCAGATATGGCGGATTCACCCAACAACGATTACGGTTGGGGTGTCCCCAAAGCTCCGGTAGCCGCAGGAATACTCGATGCTATATACATACTGGTCGCTGACTCAATCTCCGGGCAACCATTAACAAACGCCGTGGTGACAGTAAATGATGACACACTTTTTACTGATGGGCGTGGAAGAGCGACAAAATACATAAGCGAGGAAGGCACCTACAGTATAAAAGCATCCTGTGACGGCTTCCTTTCCAAAACCATAACGATAAACCACAGAAGGGGGAGAATTCACAGGATTGCCGTCAAGCTAATGCCTTTCGCCGAGTCTGATTTCGTCATCTGCTATCCTAATCCATTCCGCGATACGCTTAAAATAATCTGGTCATGGGGACCGTCTGGCACCAGAAAGCACGCTGAAGTCAAAGTATTTTCTGCCGATGGCGAGTTCGTAAGAAGCCTCGAAACGGATGAGGGCTCCATAGTGTGGGACGGGACGAATTCGTATGGCAGGCGGTTAAAAAGCGGAGTGTATATGCTCTACATAAAAGCATTTGGCGATGGCTCTGAAGAATTGAAAAGAAAAATTAAAGTTGTGATGATAAGATAAACCCGCCCAATTCAGGGCAACAAACATCCCCAATTTAAAAGAAAAACATGTTGCAAATAAGCGTTATTCGCGTTTAGATTAGGCTAAAAAGCACTAAAGGGGGACGATATGAACGCTTTGATAGTAGGTGGTGGTGGACGAGAGCACGCTCTTGCATGGAAAATTTCCCAAAGCCCTTATATTGACAAACTCTATGTTGCTCCCGGAAACGCAGGGATAGCCAAGATAGCAACCATAGTCGACATAAAGGCAGACGACATAAGAGGACTGGCAAGTTTTGCCGAGCGTAACTCCATAGACTTGACCATAGTAGGTCCTGAAAATCCGCTTGCCATGGGTATAGCTGACTACTTCGCGAAAAGAGGCCTTGCAGTCTTCGGACCATCTCAGAAAGCAGCGCTCATCGAGTCAAGCAAGGTATTCGCAAAGCAATTCATGCAGAATCACCACATCCCCACAGCGAGCTTCCTCGTGTTTGACGATGCGGAAAAAGCCATCAGATTCCTCGAGGAACAGGAGTTTCCTATAGTTATTAAAACAGACGGTCTGGCAGGTGGAAAAGGCTCGATAATAGCCCACAACATCGACGAGGCACGCGATGCCGTGGTTCACATGATGATCGAGCGAACATGGGGTGAAGCAGGTAAGAAAATAGTCGTTGAGGAGTTCCTCGATGGCGTTGAGGCATCAGTGCTGGCTATTACCGATGGTGAGAACCTCGTGCCCCTTATAGCAGCACAGGATTACAAGCGCGCTTACGACAATAACGAAGGACCAAACACGGGCGGAATGGGCGCGATAGCTCCCCATCCAGTTATTGACGATAAATTGCTCGACCAGATTATAGAGGACATACTTAAGCCAACGATACTCGGCTTGCGGTTTATGGGAACGCCTTTCGTGGGCGTGCTTTACGCAGGACTAATGATAACGGACGATGGTCCTAAGGTGCTTGAATTCAACTGCCGATTTGGTGATCCCGAAACACAGGTGATATTGCCACTTATGAAATCGGACCTTCTTGAACTAATACTTCATGCCATAGAAAAGCGCGTGCTCGAAGCTGATGTCGAATGGTACGACAAAAAAGCAGTTTGTGTGGTCATAGCTTCTGGTGGCTACCCAAAACGATACAAAAAAGGCTTACCCATAGATGGTCTTGATACAGTCGAGGGAATGGACGAAAATATCATAGTATTTCACGCTGGAACCGCACAAAGGGGGGACACGATAATAACAAATGGCGGAAGGGTTCTTAATGTCGTGGCAGTAGGAAATAGTTTCGAAGAAGCAGCGAGCAGAGTATACGAAGCCGTTGATAAGATAAGTTTTGATAGAGCTTTCTATCGAACCGACATAGCATCTGAGTACATTTAATGCAAAAGAACCTTAGAACAATAGTTTTCCTAACGCTTGCAGTAGTCCTTCTTGCGGCGGGGATTACTGTTGCATTTTCGGTAAGAAAAACCCGTCACGCTATAATGTCCATGATGGAGCGCGATGCTATATCGCTTGCCAATATACTTGTAGAAGGAGCCCGCCAAGTGTACGAATCCCAGAGATACGCAGTAACACTTAGGAGAAGCGAGTTAATGCCTCTAACCAGATTATCCGACCCAGAGGTCATACTAACCAAAGGCAGAACCGCCAAAGTGCGCGCTGTCATAGTGCTCGACAGCACGGGCAAAGTGCGCTCAATACACGGTCTAACACGGCCCAAAGAAGAGCAATTCCTGGCAAAACTAAGTGAATACATAAATATAGAAGAGTTAAAGTCAAATGTGGCTTTCATCGGTCTCGACCCCGACTTCCCATCGCCATCAGGACCTTACGGTATGGCTTTCGCGAGCGACGATAGCATTTTTGTCGTTTTCGTCGAACCGCCATTCTGCCAGGAAGCGGGGATAGGACAGCTTGTAAGAAAACTCGCCCAAAGTCCTGCCGTAAGATACATAATACTTCAGGACACCTCGGGAGTTATAGCAGCATCAAAAGATGTCAAAAAGGTAAAGTCGATATTAGCTGATGATTTCCTTAGAAGCGTTTTCTCAACGAAAACCCCCCAAAGCAGACTTACTACATTCCTTGACGAGCAAGTATTCGAACTCGCATATCCATTCCCAAAACTGGGGGAATTCTCAGGTATCATAAGGATTGGGCTTCCGCTCGCAGAGTATAAAGATGTCATGAACCTATCTCGGCTCGTCATAATTCTCGGTTTATTCCTTGCCATTCTTACCGTTATTGTTACGATTGTGCTTCTTTCCACGGCGGCACGGCTTATGCGTCTAAGGCAGGAGCACGAACGGCTTGTCCACTTGCGCGCATTAAGCGAACTCGCTGCATCTGTTGCACATCAAATACGGAATCCACTAAACTCCATAGCAATAGCATTCCAGCGGCTTGCTGCTGAGTTTAAACCAGAAAGCAACACAGAGGAATACGAAAAGATAATCAATGTGGGGCTTTCGGAAACAAAAAGGGTGGACAAAATCATAAGAGAATTCATATCGCTTACAGGAAGTATAAGCGCTGTAAAAAATGAAGTATCAACAAGAGAATTTGTCTCAAAACTTTGCGACAGGGCAGCCCAACTTGCCCAAGCCAAAGGTGTAACCTTTGAATGTGATATACCACGCGATATTCCCGAAACTATATTAATCGACGACGAAAAACTTGGACACGCCGTGGAAAACATTCTTGCCAACTCCTTCGATGCAGTAGAAACCGGCGGCACAGTTCGGTTTTCAGTGAGAAAGGCAAAAAGGATGCTCCGCTTATCGCGACTACTATTGCAGTGTCAACGCTCGTGGCGGAATACAGTGTG